>CALECT010000012.1 GCA_937949725.1 uncultured Pseudanabaenaceae cyanobacterium | reverse complement strand
CCGAAGGCCGCATCACGCCTTTGCAAATTGCACCACCACCGGATGCCTTAGCAACTGCTGTAGAGCATCTGCAAACGGCGAAGCGGCCCGTGATCATCGTGGGCCACGGTGCTCGGTTCCACATGGAAGCCATTACAGCTTTAGCGGAACAGCTGAATGCGCCAGTGCTGACGACGTTTAAGGCCAAGGGACAAATCTCCGATCGCCATCCCCTGGGCTGCGGTGTCCTCGGTCGCAGTGGCACACCCATTGCCAGCTGGTTTATGAATGAATCGGATTTGCTAGTGGTCCTGGGTGCCTCCTTCTCAAACCACACCGGCATTTATCCCGGCAAGCCCATTATTCAGGTGGATTTTGATCCCTTAGCCCTGGGTAAATTCCATCCGGTCGCGGTGCCTGTTTGGGGCGAGATCAGCATTGTCGTTGAACAGTTCAAAGCCGCAATAGAAAGTAATAACCAGGCCACGGATCAGCGAGAAGAGATTGGTGATCGTTGGAAGATCTGGCGCACCGAAAAACTCCGCCGCGAAGCCGACGACCGGGGCAACGGCGTCAACTCTGCCAGCATCTTTGCCGCCATGAACCGCCAGGTTTCTGCCAATGCCGTTATCTCCGTTGACGTAGGCAACAACACCTATTCCTTCGGGCGCTACTTCGAATGCGAGGCTCAGTCGGTACTGATGTCAGGCTACCTGGGTTCCATTGGCTTTGGCTTTGCTGGGGCTATGGGAGCTTGGGCTGCAGCGGGCCATGAGCGTCCCATTGTGTCGCTGTCTGGCGATGGCGGATTTGGTCAATACATGGGCGATTTCAACACAGCAGTGAAGTACGACATGAACATCACCCACATTTTGGTGAACAATAGTCAGCTAGGCAAAATCAGTAAGGAGCAACGGGCCGGGGAATGGGACGTTTGGCAAACGTCGTTGCACAACCCCAATTTTGCTGAGTACGCCAAGATTTGTGGGGGCTTTGGGGTGCAGGTGACGGATAAGGCTGAGCTGGATGACGCGATCGCAGCTGCCCTTGCTTATAAAGGACCGGCGATTGTAGAAATCATTGCCGATGCCGAGTTGATTTAGTTGGGCGGTGAGAATCTTTATAGTTGCTAGAGCATCAGAAGAGAGAATAAACAGAACCTAGCAAAAAGGTCTAGGCCATAATGGCACTGTCATCAGGCCATTATGGCAGGCGGCAAAGGATAATACCTTAGATTGCCATACCAGTTTAGCCGCATCTCTTTTTTACAACAGAGCCCTATCAAGCTCACCTACAGAGCCCAAAGGCCTTCTTACGACCAACCACTTCTAGCAACTCACATAGACCAATCAAGCCGAGAAAAAGGACTTTACGGGTATCACTCATCGCTCAATTATTATCCTGAAACGACCCTCCATTGCAAAATTGAACTTGAGCTTCAAGCCATTGCCAAAACGGGAATAGCCTGAAGCTCACATCATGGTTTAGCCAGTCTCAAGCCATAATCTAGGCGAGATCAAAGCGATCCAGGTTCATCACCTTCGCCCAAGCCGCCACAAAGTCGTGAACGAACTTTTTCTGCGAATCCTCAGACCCGTAAACCTCGGCGATCGCCCGCAGCTGGGAGTGAGACCCAAAGACTAGATCAGCACGGGTGCCTGTCCACTTAACTTCACCCGTAGTGCGATCTCGCCCTTCAAACTGAGACTGTGCCTCAGAAGTAGAAGCCCAAATGGTCTCAATATCAAGCAGATTGACAAAGAAGTCATTGCTCAAGGTTCCCGGCCGCTCCGTGAAAACGCCATCCTGGCTCTGATCAAAGTTGGCATTCAAGACCCGCAGCCCTCCTACCAGGACGGTCATCTCCGGTGCAGAGAGCTTGAGCAATTGGGCCTGATCCACCAGCAGCTTTTCTGCAGGAATGCGATCGCTTTTGGCGTAGTTGCGGAATCCATCGGAATGAGGTTCCAGGGCCGCAAAGGACTCCACATCCGTTTGGGCTTGGGAGGCATCGGTCCGTCCAGGAGTGAAGGGCACATTGATGTCGTACCAACCAGCCTGTTTCGCCGCTTGCTCAACGCCAGCACAGCCCGCCAACACAATTACATCAGCCAGAGAGACCTGCTTGCCACCGGGCTGGGCATCGTTAAAGGTCGTTTGAATTGCCTCCAGCGTTTGCAGCACCGTCGCCAATTGCTTCGGCTGGTTCACTTCCCAGCTCTTCTGAGGCTCCAGGCGAATGCGAGCGCCATTGGCTCCACCGCGTTTATCAGAGTCTCGGTAGGTTGAGGCAGATGCCCAAGCCGTTGAAACGAGCTGGGAAACCGACAAGCTTGATGCCAAGATCTGGTTCTTGAGCATTGCCACATCCTGCTCGTCAATCAGCTCATGGGTCACTGCAGGAACCACATCTTGCCACAGCAACTCTTCTTCAGGCACCTCAGCACCAAGATACCGAGCACGAGGCCCCATATCCCGGTGGGTCAGCTTAAACCAGGCCCGCGCAAAAGCATCTTCAAACGCCTTAGGATCCTCTAAAAATCGGCGGGAAATAGGCTCATAGATGGGGTCCATGCGCATGGCCATATCCGCCGTCGTCATGATCGGCGCATGGCGCTGGTTGGGATCATGGGCATCGGGTACAGCATCAGCGGCAGCACCTCCCTGGGGAATCCATTGGTGAGCCCCAGCAGGACTCTTGGTCAGCTCCCACTCATAGCCAAACAGGTTTTCGAAGTAGTTGTTATCCCACTTAATCGGGTTCGTCGTCCAAGCCCCTTCAATGCCACTCGTGGTTGCGTGGACACCAACACCACTGCCCAGCTTATTCTTCCAGCCCAGGCCTTGCTCTTCCATGCTGGCCCCTTCGGGCTCACGACCCACGAGTTCTGGATCACCTGCACCGTGGCATTTACCAAAGGTGTGACCGCCTGCCACTAGGGCAACGGTTTCTTCGTCATTCATCGCCATACGGCCAAAGGTCTCGCGAATGTCGCGGCCCGAGGAGATGGGGTGAGGGTCGCCGTTAGGACCTTCGGGGTTGACGTAGATGAGGCCCATTTGCACTGCCCCCAAGGGATCTTCTAGCTCGCGATCGCCCGTGTACCGCTTATCGCCCAACCAATCCGTCTCAGCACCCCAGTAAATATCTTCCTCAGGCTCCCAGATATCCTCACGGCCCCCCGCAAAACCAAAAGTCTTCAGTCCCATGGATTCCAGAGCACAGTTACCGGCCAAAATCATCAGGTCAGCCCAAGAAATCTTCTGACCATACTTCTGCTTAATCGGCCAGAGCAAGCGACGAGCCTTATCCAAGTTTCCATTGTCAGGCCAACTATTCAGGGGTGCAAAACGCTGATTACCCGTAGCAGCCCCGCCCCGCCCATCACTAATGCGGTAGGTGCCAGCACTATGCCAAGCCATGCGAATAAATAAAGGACCGTAGTGGCCATAATCTGCGGGCCACCAGTCCTGGGAGTTCATCATCAGGACAAAGATGTCCTGCTTAACAGCCTCCAAATCCAAGCTTTTGAACGCCTCAGCATAGTCAAAGACCTCACCTAATGGATTGGCCTTAGGCGAATGCTGATGCAGGATATTGAGATTGAGTTGATTAGGCCACCAATCTGTATTAGAGGTGCCAGAACCAGCAGTCAGCTTCTTAGCAGCCCCCGAGAAGGGGCATCCGCCTTGGTTCCCCGTAGTAGAGCCATGAGCTGAAGGAGTCGTTAGTCCGTCCATATTAGTTCCTTTTGCATGTGAATTTTGAGCAGATTGACCTTCTATGGATAGGCCAAAGTAGTCGAGAAAAAACTGTTTCAAAGGGTCAGCCATAGGCATAAAAGAGAATGCAACCGACGACTACCACCATCTCGAACAAATCTAGAGAAAAGACCTCTCACAGAAATCCCAATCCTCTTCCTACGCGCCCTGACCCAAGTTTGGGAAGCTCAATAGTTTCTTTCCCAAATTTGGGCTCAATCCAAGGGGCATGGAGATTTTGCAAGAGATCACAAATTAGACTTGAACCTACTTCAGAATAATTCTTATATAGGAAGAAAGCAATAAGCATAATAACTCAGTCATATTTCTTAAGCGGAGCCTAATAGGCGAATGGCACTGACGTAATCGGAATCAAGCGGGCAGGCTAGCTTTAAGAATCGCCCGATACTGTTACATTCTAGGAAAAGCTTTAGACCTACGTTGGAGAACTCTAGGCTCAGCCGGTTAGGACGCAGTAGGAGGTAGTGCCATTAGCTGAGGGATAGCCAGAAGTCAGCGATAGAGACACTTTCACAAATCCTGATCATGCTTTCAGCTTGAGATATCAGGCAATTTTCGAGCTTTTGAGGCGCTTTAGTTAAGCTTTGAATGGTCTAATAATAGGCATTACAGCCTTCAGACCGACTTGATACTAGGCCTGGTCAATTAGGCCATGAAGCAGTATAAGCCTATCAGGGAATGAGTTACAGCCATCCCCCCAGCTAAATGGACTATCCAATCTTGCACAATGCAGCAAAGCTCTAATGGGCTTGAGATGCTAAGAGGCTTTGAATACGCTCTTCCACTTTCTTGAGCTTAAACGGTTTACTGAAATAATCTGTTGCACCTGCTTCAAAACAGTGTTTGCGATCGCCCTCCATCGCTAAAGCTGTCAGCGCAATAATAGGAATGTTTTCAAACGGCTGGAGGGAACGAATTCGACGAATAGCTTCCAAACCATCCATCCCCGGCATCTGAATGTCCATCAAGATTAAATCGGGGTTTTCAGTTTGGGTCAATGCAACGGCTTCATATCCATCATGGGCAATGACTAACTGGTAAGCCTTGCTTTGCAAATAACTAGACAACGTTGCAATATTGGCTTCATTATCTTCTGCTAATAAAATTCGTGGTGCAGGAAGCTGAGTCGTTAAATTTGAGGGAACAGGCTGGACTTCCTTAGAAGAATCTAATCCAGGTCCAGAGTCTGTTGCAAATTCGCAGGGCAAAGTCACACTAAAACAACTTCCAGCCCCTAACTGACTCGTCACATTCACCTGCCCTCCATGGAGTTCTACAATGCGCTTTACGAGTGAAAGACCTAACCCTGTGCCTTCATAGTTGCGGTTCAGGGCACTCTCAACCTGTACAAAAGGTTGAAAAAGCTTATCCAGATGCTCCGGTGCAATCCCAATCCCGTTATCAGCAATCGAAAAGCAGAAATAACCCTGAGAAGTCTGCTCTTGAATGTCGTTTCCTACTGGGAGCGGCAATGTTTCGGATTCGAGAGTGTCAGAAGTGGCTTGAAGCCAAGCCTTAAACGTAACTGTTCCACCCTCTAACGTAAACTTGACGGCATTGTTTAGAAGATTGATAAGGACCTGGCGTATGCGACGCTCATCCAAAATCAACGCTGGAAAATCCTGCATCCACTCAGTCTCTAACCTAATTCTTTTCTTGCTTGCTTGCTGCTGAACAAAGGCCAAGCTTGACTTACAAAGATGATTTACATCTGTGCATATTTGTTGTAATTCAACTTGTCCAGCCTCAATTTTAGACAGGTCTAAAATATCATTAATGAGTTCCAACAAGTGTTTTCCACTTCGCTCAATAAGTTGTAAAGCACTGATCTGGGAATCATTAATTGGGCCAAGCAATTTTTCTAGCAAAGCTTCGCTCATGCCTAATATCGAGTTGAGCGGAGTGCGGAGTTCATGGCTCATATTAGCAAGAAACTCACTTTTAGATTGATTTGCAATCTCTGCTTTCTGCTTCTCTGCTGTTAGCTCAGCTGTACGTTGGCTCACTCTATTTTCTAGAGTCTGTTGGATTGATTTCAACTCCGCTTCATTGAGCCGGAGTTGTCTCGCTGTTTTGGCTTGCCGCTTCACAGCCAGTGTTAGCAAGACAATAGTCCCTGCTCCGAGGGTGAAAATAACTGCAATAGTAGCAAGCAAGGGGCGATGCTCGGCAACCCACGAGACATCTTGGTTAATAAGCTCGCTATTAGGGGGAATATTCTTAAGAGAAATTCCAGCAGCTTTGAGTTCTTGAGCATCAAAAATCCACTGGTTTTTGGATTTTTGAATAGGTGGGATAGCGCTAACCTTAGTTCCATCTAGGATGCTTTCTGCCAACTGAACAGCTTGCTGAGCATGGAAGCTACCTTCGAGAATTTTGCCACCGACCGCACCGTTCCCTATAAGGTCAAGTGTGTCTGTGTAGATTGGATTAGGGATATGCGATCGCAGAATCGGAGGCTCTTTCTTAAATTCAAGCAAAGGTCCATTCGCGCTTTCAGTCCGGAGCTGCCCAGCTAAAAAAATAGGCCAGTGGTCAGGATAAGGGCCTAATGTAGATTCAATATCACCAACCACTAAATCTCGAACAACAACCATATCCTGAGGCGCTTCTGGATTATCCTTTAGCATCTCTACTTTGCGTAAGTTAGCCAGCCCCGTCTCACTGGAATCACCCACAATGATGATATTTTCAGCCCCTGTTTGACGCACCGCCTCTAAAACCGTTTCAGCAAGAATGCGATTTTCAAATACACCTGTCAACCAGGGGATATCTAGCAGCGATTCCTGCACATAATTAATTCCCTGAAATACAACAGGTAAATCTGAGAAGTATTCATCACGGACCGACAGATAACAAGTCAATCCCGGATCATCTGCGAGCATCAAAAGATCTAAAGGGATATCTTGATATTTATTTTGAAGGTAGTCAAAAAAATAAAAGCGATGCTCTAACCCTGGATAACGCTTGGCATCTAAAAATTCATGGTAGACGGCAACGTCATGTTCACTCTCTTGAAATCCTTCATCCAGCCCATGTTTAACTTGCTGCGTCCATGACAGCTCTGGATGATAAGAGTGAATCACCAGAACATTCTTTCTCGCTATCGAAGCTTGCGCCTCCACATCCAGAGTTATGCAAGCCACAAAAGAGAGCAAGAAGCAACCAATTTGCTTAGGGTAAAACAAAGTCGATTTCATCATAAACATGTGACTTCGGGCTTAAATGCCTGGCAGCATGATTTTATAGGGAACTATGACTAGTCTCAGTTAGAGCGTGCGCTTTGCAAAGGGTTTTAGAAGCAAACTTTTCCGAACCTGAAGGTTATTAGTGACTGGGCTAGCTGGAAGCTCATCGAAAGGAAGGCTTAAGATGCATGGAAAGCCATGCCCCCCAGGGTTTTCAGGCTCTAGACAAGTTTCTACAAGAATAACTAAATCTAGGAATGCATATTCTGGTTGCGGAGTCTAAAATTGGCTCCTCCAGCATAACTTTGATTCCTTTCGAAGAAGAGGAGCCTGCGTAGATTGCTCAACTTCCGATGCTTCGGCCAGGCGGCAGACTCTTGAATGCGCTGCCCCACTGCTCAGGGCTGATTCAAAGTCCGCAAAGAGAGTCTGAAATGCTTATTCCGTCGTTTGGCGCTCTACTGGCTAATAATGATAGAGCAATGGTTCCAGCTTGTCTCATTTGAGAATAAATTAGCCCTGCCCCACTGCTGCACTAGCACCAGGACAGGTTCTAGCGATCGCCCAAGCTCCGTCAACTCAGACTCTGCCCCAAGCCAGCACCTCTGCATAAATATGCCGCGCAATCACCCCATGCGCCTCCAGCTCCCACAGCTGTAAGCGTAGTCATCCGATCCGTCGCATCGGCACAATTTCTAAGTCAGTTTTTGCATACTTACAATTTTGTATGTATCTATTTAGCTTGTGCGTATGGGTTGAATTTGTACGTTCTTGTGGAAATTTCAAAAGGCCATATTATCGAGAGTGGCGCTTATCTAAAATGCGTTAGCGTCAGATTTTTTGACATCAAGATTTTGGGCTAATGCCCCCGGAGAAAGACAATGAATTACGAAGGCTACACAACATTTAAAGCACAAAATAGTGATGGCATCTTGACTGTTACCTTTGATTTTCCGCCAGTGAATGTTCAGGGTCAGGAAATGCTGGCTGATCTAAATGGCCTTGCGTTAAGGCTAGAACGCGATCGCGAAGTCAAAGTCGTCATTTTCCAGTCAGCCCATCCAGAAATCTGGGTTTGCCACTACGACACAAACCTGTTGAAGGATATGTCGATGGAAGCTGTCTCCCGCGAAGAAGCGAAATTACTTGACCTGCAATCTGTTTTAGAGCGCATCAGCAAGTTACCCCAAGCGACCATTGCAAAACTCGAAGGGTTTGCCCGCGGTGGCGGCCATGAGTTTGCCCTCGCCTGTGATATGCGTTTCGCGGCAAGGGGGAAATTTAAGTTTATGCAGATGGAAGTCGGCATGGGCATCTTACCCTGCGGCGGTGGTGCATCCCGTATGGCGCGTCAGGTCGGGCTCGGTCGAGCCTTGGAAATTATCCTCAGCGCCCGTGACTTTACTGCGGACGAAGCCGAAGCATACGGCACAATCAACAAAGCACTCGAACCGGATGAAATTGGTCCCTATGTTGACGAACTAGCCAAGCGTATTGCTAAATTCCCAGCGGCGTCCATCAATGCCTGCAAGCAAGCGGTTTATGAGTCCATTGATAAGCCGATTGAGGAAGCCCTTAAGGCAGAAGCTTACTGGCTCTATCAGGCAACCAGCAAAACCGCTGCCATCAAGCGTTTTACCATTGCTGATGAGAAAGGCATGGAGCATGACATGGAGAACCAGCGCAACTGGAATGATTTGGTCATGCAAGTTCAGGAAATCAACTAGTGAGTACTGAGCAAAATATACAAATCGTTGAGCAGTTTTTTGAGCGGTTTTCTGCGATAGATGTTGCAGGAGCCCTCGAATTGCTTGATGATGCGGTCATTTGGCGAGCGATGGGGCGCGAAGGTGGCTTGCCCATGTCCGGCGAAATGGACAAGCCCACGATCGGTAAGCTGATTGAAAATGTGAAGGCAGCCTTTCCGGACGGAATGAGGTTAACGCCAACCGGTTGGACTGCCGAAAGCGATCGCGTCGCGCTCGAAATGGAGTCCTATGCCGTGAAAAGCAATGGAATTGTTTACAACAATTTCTATCACTTCCTAGTGATTCTCTCCAACGGCCAGATTACTTCTCTTCGAGAATATCTAGACACGCTTCATGTGAAGCAAGTGTTCATTGACAATTAACAGTAGGAAGCTAATTGTCAACTGCTCCTATCTTAAAAGCGATGGCTTTTCGCGAAGATCTACTTGACTGTAACCTTAGTTCGATCAATTTAAGGTTGACTTGGCTCCGCCGTCGTGAGCTAAAGTTTACGGCTAAAAGCTCAAGTCCGTCAAAACGGACTGAACAGCCCACTAGCGAGGATCGCAGCCCACTAAAGTGGGCTTTCGCTTTTAGAATGGGAATCTATTCCCAGACTGCTTCGCAAGTGCTTTTTCGAGCTGTCGAACTCAGGTTCTGTCAAGCCAGCCCAGCGTTTATTCAGGGCCTATGCTCGATATATCAATTGCGAACCAGAACCCACTCATTCTGGCGACTTGCTGGCTTGCTCCAGGCGGGACAGCCTTTTCTGGATTTCAGGCAGGCGACCAAAGAGGGTGGCCGCTCTCAGCCATAGCTTGTGGGAAATGATGGGAAAGCCAGACATGGTTGAGCCCGGTGTCACGATATCTGCATGGACGCCAGATTTAGAGGTAACGGTGACGCCATCGGCGATGGTCACCCGATTGCTGACGCCGACTTGACCAGCCAAGATGACACGATTGCCGAGGCGGGCACCGCCTGCTAATCCACCCTGGGCTGCGATCGCGCCGTTCTCGCCAATACGAACGTCATGGCCAATCTGCACCTGGTTATCAACCTTGGTGTTGCGGCCAATGCGGGTTGTGCCCACAGCGGGTCGATCTACCGTGCTATTGCAACCAATTTCGACGCCATCTTCCAAAACCACATAGCCAGACTGGTGCATTTTGAACCAGCCCTCCCGTACAGGGACAAATCCAAACCCTTCTCCGCCAATGACGGCACCGCATTGGACCACGCAATCGGCTCCGACCTGACTACGCTCATGGATGACGCAGTTGGCATGGAGGGTGGTGCGATCGCCAATACTCACACCGGGATACAGCACCACGCCGGGATGAATGCAGACCTCATTGCCAATCGTGCAGCCTTCAGGAATCACCACATGGGCACCAATGCTGATGTCTTTGCCTAGCTGAGTTCCAGGGGCGATAACAGCTGTGGGGTGAACCTGGGCAGGTAAGCGGTAGGGCTGGTAGAATTCCGCGATTGCCTGGGCAAAGGCCAACCTGGGATTAGGCACTGCAGCCCAAGCCAAACCATGAGCTTGGGCTCGTTCAATCAGCTCATCATTCAACGGCAATATTAGGGCCGCCGCTGGGGTTTTCTCAATCCACTCCGCCATGGTGCCCGGCTGGCTTACATAGCTCAAAGCGCCAGCCACGGACTCTTCTAGGGAAGCCACTTGCTCGATTTCTGGATCGAGGCTTGGGTCCATGCGGCAGCGATCGCCTTGGTAAGCGGTAAAAATCTGAACAAGTTCACTCAGTTTCATCTTTGATGCGTTGAGATGTGGCCGTCTCATTTTCTTGAGAACGGGCTGATTAAAGCGTTATACCGCAAGCGGCGATAAATCTGACAGCTAATCAACAGTTAATGGAGTCCAAAGACGACTGGAGCAAGAGATTTTTGATTTACCCAGGTTCATCACGCCAGTCTCAGCACAGATACCTAACTGGTCAATGCTCAGCCGTAGGACGAATCAGACCTATCCCAAAAACTCATCAATCAGTTTCTGGCTAGGCCCATAAATCCCAAAACCCCGCAAATCTATGGGGTTCTGCCCCCCTATTCTCTGAGGGTTGCCTCATGTCATGCGTGAATTCCCTGGAATTGTTAACCTTCTCTTTACAATCAATCGGTATTCTGGCTGCGGGTTTACGAGTAACAACAGCTTGGAACGAGATATGCAATTGAGAACTGTGTCTACGCGCGTTCGGTTTTTGAGCCTCTTCGCTGCGCTTTCTCTGGGTGTGGTGTCCTGTGGTGGTGGAGATACGACCTCTGCAGGTGGTGACGGTGCTACTGCTGATGGTGGCGTAGCTGGCGATATCCTCGTCGATGGTTCCAGTACTGTTTTTCCTATCTCTGAGGCCATGGCTGAAGAGTTCATGCTGGCTAATGCTGGTAGCAACGTCACCGTGGGCGCTTCTGGTTCCGGTGGCGGTTTCAAGAAATTTTGCGCGGGTGAGACCGATATCTCCAATGCTTCTCGCCCCATCAAGCAGAAGGAAATTGACCTCTGTGCTGAGAATGGCGTTGATTTCATTGAAGTTCCCATCGCTTTTGATGGTTTGACCGTTGTAGTCAACAGCGACAACGACTGGGCGAGCTGCCTCTCCACTGATCAGCTCAATGCAATGTGGTCCCCTGAGGCCGAAGGCCAGATCAGCAATTGGAGTCAGGCTGATTCCTCTTTCCCCGATCAAGAGCTGGTTCTCTACGGTCCTGGTACCGACTCTGGCACCTTTGATTACTTCACCGATGAAGTGAATGGTGAAGAAGGCGCAAGCCGTGGCGACTACACTGCCAGCGAAGATGACAACGTCATCGTTCAAGGTGTGAAGTCTGAAGCGGGAGCGTTGGGCTACTTTGGCTACGCCTACTACGAGGAGAACAAAGACTCCCTCAAGTCCGTTGAAATCGAAAATGAAGCCGGTGACTGTGTGGCGCCGTCTCGGGAAACCATCGCCGATGGCTCCTACAACCCCATGTCTCGTCCCTTGTTCTTCTACGTGAGCAAGGCGGCTTATGAGTCTAAGCCCCAGGTCAAGGCCTATGTGGACTACAAGCTTGACCCTGCTAACGGTGAGTTCATCTCTGAGACGGGCTATGTTGCTCTGCCCGATGACATCCTTGGCAATTCCAAGACCCGTGTAGAGACTGGCAAAACGGGCTCTGCTCCGACTGAGCTTTAATCAAGGCTTCGCGTAGGAGCGGGAAACTTGCTCCTACGCTGCGGCTCACAATAAACGAAATTTAGGCATCAGCCCATGCCTTCACCCAGGTGATATGACCAAGGCTGTGCCTAAATATTTCGCCTTACATCGGCCAGCTCCATGCATCATTGCTAGGGTGCTGGCTATTTTTTTACCAAGGGATTTTCTGATATATCGAGATATCGCGATCGCCCAACGACAGAAGCGTTCTAGGCTTAATAAAGTTGCCTTCACAAGTTTTCCAGAGCACCTTGGTCTAGGAATAGGACTCTGTAGGCTATTGGGTAAGGCTGAAATTCCTCGATATGCTCGCTTTCTGCGGGTTCACTTGCTTTAATCGGCCCTATTGCTTGCTCATTTGGAGCGTCTTTGCATGACCGTTCAATCTCCTTCTACCCCAAGCCAGAGTTTGTGGCGTCCGAACCGCGATCGCTCCAGGCTGATTCAAACCATCGTCAAATGTATTTGTGGCGCGTTTGCGGCGGTGTCTATTATCACCACGCTGGGTATTGTGGCGACGCTGCTGTTTGAGACGATTACCTTTTTGCAAGAAATTCCACTGTGGCAATTCTTGACGGATCGCAAATGGACACCGCTATTTGCCAGTAAGGAGTTTGGAATCTTTGTGCTGGTCAGCGCCACGGTGATGATTTCCATCATTTCCATCCTGGTGGCCATGCCCCTGGGTCTTCTGGCGGCGATTTGCTTAAGCGAATATGCCAGCCCCAGGATGCGTAAGATTCTCAAGCCTGTTTTAGAGGTGTTGGCCGGTGTACCCACAGTGGTCTATGGCTACTTTGCCCTGCTGACGGTGACCCCATCCTTACAGGCTCTCTTAGAATTCTTAACCCCATTACTCAATGTCTTTTTGGCTGTTTTGAATGCTTTACCGTTTATTGCGATCGAGAGTTTGCCAGAGCTTAAGGGCTTTAACTCTCTCAGTGCAGGCTTGGTTTTGGGCGTGATGATTACGCCGCTAGTGGCTTCTCTGAGTGAGGATGCGATTTACTCCGTGCCCCAGCGCCTGCGGGATGGAGCCTATGCTTTGGGCACAACCAAGCGGGAAACGATTACCTCTGTGGTCCTACCTGCGGCGTTATCCGGGATTGTCTCTTCATTAATTCTGGCCATCTCCCGAGCCGTGGGGGAAACGATGATTGTGACCCTAGCAGCGGGCGCTAACCCGACGCTGGGCCTCAATCCTTTTGTGCCAGTGATGACCATGACGGCCTTTATTGTGCAAGTCACGAAAGGCGATGCGGTCCATGGCTCCATTGCTTACCAAACGCTTTTTGCCGTCGGTACGACCCTGTTCTTGATTACCCTGGCGCTGAATATTTTCAGTTTTTGGTTCGTTCGTCGCTTCCGTGAAAAGTACGACTAGGGAACGACTTCGACGTTTTGCCATAGCAACTTCTGCGACAGCCATCTTGGCCTACAACTCACAGTTCAGAGCCATCGAGAACGGATGAATATTAACGACACCTCCCCCAGCGATCGCCCCATCAACATTGAGCTTTTCAAGCCCAACCTGGCTAAGCGCTATAACCTAGACCGCATCTTTGCTTTCCTTGCCTGGGGAGCCACCACCATTGCGGTAGCCATCCTGGCTTGGCTGCTCTTCACCATCCTGGTCGATGGCATTGGCACGCTCAATTGGAATTTCATTGATAGTTTTGCCTCGCGCAAAGCTGAACGGGCAGGCATCAAGGCGGCTTTAGCAGGAACCCTCTGGGTCATGGGCGTGGTTGCTGTGTTTTCCTTTCCCATTGGGGTGGGGGCCGGTATCTTCCTCGAAGAATTTTCTGAAGACAACTGGTTCACTCGCCTGGTGGAAATCAATATCAGCAACCTGGCCGGGGTCCCCTCGATTATTTATGGACTGTTAGGCCTCGCTGCATTCGTTCGCCTGTTTGGCTTTGGTCGCAGTGTCTTGGCTGGGGGCCTAACCCTAGTTCTTTTGATTCTGCCGGTGATCATCGTTTCCACCCGCGAGGCCCTGCGCACCGTTCCCGATGGCATTCGCGCGGCTGGCTTTGCCCTAGGCGCAACGCGCTGGCAAGTGATTTGGCATCACATTTTGCCCGCCGCCATGCCAGGTATATTGACTGGAATGATTCTGTCCCTGTCCCGAGCTATTGGCGAAACAGCGCCTTTGCTCGCCATTGGTGCAGCTTCCTTTATTGCTTTTAAGCCCAACAGCGTGCTCAGCGACTTCACCGTCTTGCCAATTCAGATTTATGACTGGGTGGGCCGTCCCAAGAAAGAATTTCACGACCTCGCCGCCTCCGGCATCATCGTGCTGATGAGCGTTCTGTTGCTGATGAATGCTGGGGCCATTTATCTACGCAACCGCTTTCAACAAAATCGCTAGGGTTCATGCCTGAATGCTCTGGCCATTCCAGTTCAGGTTTGTTCTGCCGCGACTTATTCACCTTTGCTTTGTTTTGACAGGATTGAATCACGATGACTCAAACAGCTGGCGCGACGACAGCCCATAAAATCGCTTTTCAGGCCGAAAAACTGTCGGTCTCTTACGGCTCTGTCATGGCTGTGAAAGACGTCTTTCTAGAGATTCCCCAGAATCAAATCGTGGCGTTTATTGGTCCTTCGGGGTGCGGCAAGAGTACGGTGTTGCGCTGCTTCAACCGCATGAATGATTTGATTCCCAGTGCCAAGGTAGAGGGCCGTATCACCTTCAATGGCCAGGATATCTACGATAAGCATGTGGATGCCGTGGAACTGCGCCGCCGGGTCGGCATGGTGTTTCAGCGCCCTAATCCCTTTCCCAAGTCGATTTATCAAAACATTGCCTTTGGCGCCAAGATCAATGGCTACCAGGGAGATATGGATGAGCTGGTGGAGCGATCGCTGCGCGATGCGGCGCTGTGGGATGAGGTTAAGGATAAGTTGAAGGCCAGTGGACTTAGTCTTTCTGGGGGACAGCAGCAGCGGCTTTGTATTGCGCGGGCGATCGCGATCGAACCCGAAGTCATCCTCATGGACGAGCCCTGCTCTGCCCTAGACCCCATCTCCACATTGCGAGTCGAGGAGCTGATGCAAGAGCTGAAGCAGAAGTACACCATCGTCATCGTCACCCACAACATGCAGCAGGCTTCCCGCACCTCTGACTACACCGCGTTTTACAACGCCAAGGCCACAGACCAAGGCGGCAAAATGGGCTACTTAGTGGAATATGATCGCACTGAGGTCATTTTCCAACAGCCAGCCCAACAATCTACGCAAGAGTATGTCAGTGGTCGCTTTGGATAAATATTGGGGTGCCTGATGTCTCAGTCCGCTTAAAAAGCATCTTTCCAGGTTGCCGCATAGGCTGGGAGGCAATTTTGTGAGGTAATCTTTCCCCTGAAATGATTCGTCCATTCTGAGAAGCTAGAGAGTCTCGCAGTTAGAGAGTCTCGCAGTTGCTTCTCTTGTCAAAGCCGCTTAGGATGGGAGAAATGGCTAATGTTGCGAAATGTCAACAAAGGAGCTTATGAAGCGTTATTTGGTTCGTTTAATGGCAGTCGCACTGGCTGTAATCATTGGCCTGACAACCCAGGTTAGCCCTAGCTACGCTGCGAGCTCTGCCATGACGGGCACCTACTCCGAAAACACCATGATGGTGGTAGAAGCTCTGCGCACCGCTGTAGACATGGCTGATGATGCTCCTGACAAAGCGGATGCTCAGTCTACTGCCCGTGCTCTCATTAATGACTATGCGTCTCGCTACCGTCGCGATAACAAGGTTTCTGCCCTGCCTTCCTTCACCACCATGCAGACGGCACTGAATGCCCTTGCAGGTCACTACAGCTCTTACCCCAATCGTCCCATTCCTGAGAAGCTAAAAGCTCGGCTCAACAAGGAATTTAAGCGCGTTGAAATTTCAATTAAGCGTGGCAACTAGTCAGCTCTGCTGTTCATGGCTGATGCTCTGTGACTAGAGCCTAAATATTCGTTCGAAGCCTGCGCTAAAACATTTGGCGCGGGCTTTGTCTTGGGAGATTCAATCCCGCGATTTTGAGGGGATAAGGTAAAGGATTACGGCTGACTTCTGGGGGATGGGGTCCTTGGCGATCGCCCCCTACAGGAGCATGATCTCTTCAAATCGCTCCATGAAAACCAGAGAGCGCCATGGATTGACATCGGTTGGCTGTTGCAGAGATAATGCATTGTTGGCAACCTTTGGGTTTCGTAATCTTCACGTCATCCTTGGGTTAACAAAACCTGTCGCACTCTTAATATTCCCTTGGCTAACGTCGTTGTAATTGGTGCCCAGTGGGGCGATGAAGGAAAAGGTAAGATTACAGACCTTTTGAGTAATTCTGCCGATGTGGTGGTTCGTTACCAGGGAGGCGTCAATGCAGGCCACACCGTTGTTGTGGGCGAGCAAACCTTCAAGCTTCACCTCATCCCCTCAGGGATCTTATATCCCGAGACCCAGTGCATTATTGGCTCTGGAACCGTTATTGATCCGAAAGTGCTGATTGAAGAACTCGACCAGCTCAAGGGTCTCAATGTCTCCACGGATAATCTGATGATTTCCGAGACAGCCCATGTAACGATGCCCTATCACCGCATCATCGACCAGGCTGCTGAGCAAAAGCGAGGCACCCACAAAATTGGCACGACGAAGCGTGGCATTGGTCCCACCTATGCGGATAAGTCCGAGCGAAACGGCATTCGCATCGGTGACTTGATGGATCTTGAGGAGTTCCACGAGCACCTCACTCGCGTCACGGCTCAGAAGAATGTCATCTTGGAGAAGCTCTATGAGTTGCCTCCACTAGATGCTGAAGAAATTTTTGAAGAGTACAAGGCCTACGCTGAGCGCTTGCGTCCCCATGTTGTTGATAGCTCTTTGACCCTGGATAAGGCTGTTCAGGCTCACCTGAATATCTTGTTTGAAGGGGCTCAAGGGACGCTCCTTGACCTGGATCACGGTACCTATCCCTATGTCACCTCTTCCAACCCTGTGGCAGGTGGCGCTTGCATTGGTGCTGGCATTGGCCCCACGATGATTGACCGAGTCATCGGTGTGGCGAAAGCTTACACCACCCGCGTGGGTGAAGGCCCCTTTCCCACCGAGCTCCATGAGGAGATGGGCGAGCAGCTGGGCTCCCGTGGCGCAGAGTTTGGTACGACCACGGGCCGCCAGCGCCGCTGTGGCTGGTTTGATGCAGTGATTGGCCGTTATGCTGTGCGGATCAATGGCTTGGATTGTTTGGCAATTACCAAACTGGATGTCCTTGATGAGATGGACGAAATCAAGGTTTGTGTCGCCTACGAAGTCGATGGTGAGTCATGCCACGATTTGCCCACCAGTGCCATCAAGTTTGGCCGCTGTAAGCCGGTCTATCGGACTTTGCCAGGTTGGAAAACCTCCACAGAGGAATGCCGCACGCTAGAGGATCTGCCTAAAGAGGCTTTGGACTACCTCAAGTTTTTGGCGGAGCTGATGGATGTGCCCATTGCGATCGTGTCCTTGGGCGCGAGCCGTGACCAAACCATCATCGTTGAGGATCCCATCCATGGTCCGAAGCGCGCCTTGCTCCATGCCGATGGTACACCTGCAGAAGCAGGTGGCTTTGTTGAGGTTTAGACTTTAGGTTGAGACTTCTAAGCTTGAACTGACAACGAAAAGACCCGAAGCACTATAGTGCTTCGGGTCTTTTCGTTTAAAGCGCAGTGCTACCGGGATGAGTCATCAAAGCGGCCTAAATGACTGCGATGCATTCCACTTCGACTAAGACATCTTTGGGAAGGCGAGCGGCTTCGACGCAGGCTCGGGCCGGGGCTGTGGCTTCATCAAAGAATTTGCTGTAGATACCGTTCATGGTGGCAAAGTCGTTCATGTCGGCTAGGAAAACGCCGGTTTTGACGACGTTGCTGAAATCTGCGCCCGCTGCCTTGAGGACTTCGCCTAAGTTCTTCATGACCTGTTCGGTTTGGGCAGCGACATCGCCATCGCCGATGATTTTGCCAGTGGCGGGGTCGATCGCAATTTGCCCCGAAGCAAACACCATTTTGCCGCTAGCTGCGATCGCTTGGTTATAAGGCCCAACGGGAGCAGGGGCTTTATCGGTCTGGATTACTTCACGCATAGGAATGCCATCGCTAAACTGCGGTTGGCCCTGCCCAGGCTCAAGGGCTGGAACAGTGACCCGAGGGATACTATATCAATCCGCATCAATCCGCTGTGGGTCTTCGTGGTGTGAGTTCAAGAATGATCTCATCTAGAGCGAGTGAGATTTTACCGTTCCATGCTTTGGCAACGCTCGTAGCAGTCTAGGGATTGAAAATGACACCATCTCTTTTTCAGTGATGCATAGCTAAACGCGATAGCAAAGCTTGTCTGACAGAGCGTTAATGCCATCACTCATAAACTTCTCAGAAATAGCTCGGTTGAGGAGCCTGATTTGGTAGTCCAAGTCACGGAAAGATGGGACTTTCAGGTTCAAAGATTAGAAAAGCCAGGCTCTGGATTAATTTTGATAGATTTTGTACAGAATTGGTCCATCATAGAGACGACGAAAGACATTGAGTAAAAATGCTCATTCATGCCTGAGAAAAGGTAATGAATGGGGTGCTCATTTTTGCTGAAGCCATTCGTTTCCCTCTCCCATTTGGCAGTTTTGCCAGCAGCCATCCATTGCTTGAGGGGGCATTCCCTCGGAAGACCACCAGCATTAGGAGCTCACCATGGGCCAACTTTCAGATAAAGACCTTCAAGCCATTCATAAGCTTGCTCCGTTGTGGCAGCCCATCCAGCAACTCTGGTGGCGGAACCCTTTGGACTATCGCTTAGAGCTGATCTCTCAGCCCGCGCCTAGTCCTGTGGGTGTTGCAGCGACTTGTCCCTTGCAGGGCTGCCGTTATGGACTCTACCGCCCTGGCATGACTGATGCCTTTGCTTACTGCACGAGCCATCGTGATGCGACGACGTTAGTGGTGACAGATGCTCTGGCTCGTCATCAGCAGCAGCAACAGTTGGCCATGGCTGTTTAGTCTCTTCGTCGATAGTTCCAATACATGCTGAGTTGTTGAAAAGGGCCGTTCTCCATTGGAGGACGGCCCTTTTGGGTGAGATAGATTCATTCCCGGATGCTTGATTGCTAGCGATCGCGACTCTTGGCAATGCGCCAGCTCAGCAAAATAACAGGCAGTAGGCCAACGAACAGAATCGCCAGGGCTGGGGCGGAAGCCTCTGCCAGGCGTTCATCGGAAGCATATTGATAAACACGAATCGCCAGGGTGTCAAAGTTGAAGGGCCGCATCACTAGGGTTGCGGGTAGCTCTTTCATTACATCCACGAAGACAAGCATCAGAGCCGTTAACATGCCGCTGGTCATCAGGGGCATGTGAATTTTAGCCAGGGTCTGGGTGGGGCCTTTGCCGAGGCTGCGTGCCGCATCGTCAAAGCTGGGGCGGATTTTTTGCAGGCTGGTTTCCAAGGTGTTGAAGGAAACAGCGAGGAAGCGGACGAGGTAAGCAAATACGAGGGCTAAGGCCGTGCCGCTTAAGGCCCAGCCTAATCCAAGGTTTTGCGTGAACTGATCGAACTGACCGAGGGGAATGAGAAATCCCACGGCAATGACGGCGCCTGGAACGGCATAGCCCATGGCGGCTAAGCGAGCGCTGACTCTGAGGGTCGGATTTGCATTGAGCCGGAGACCGTAGGCCACGATTAGGGCTAAGACCAAGCCCAGAACTGCTGTGGCTCCCGCCAAGATAATGCTGTGACTGCTGAGCTTCCAGAAGTCGTCATTGAAGGTGTCGGAGGCATTGGCGATCGCCAGTTGCAGCAGATATAGCCCTGGAATGGCCAGGCCCAAGGCAATGGGCAAGATACAAATGATAATTGCACCCAGGGCCTTGAAAAAACTGAGCTGATAGCCCGGCAATTGTTGACGAGGGCTATCACATTGGTAAAACTTGGCCTGGCGACGGGACCAGCCTTCCAGAAAGACTAGGGTGAGGATGAATAGCATTAGCACCGCTGCTAACTGTGTGGCTGCGACGCGTTCACCCATGCCAAACCAGGTGCGATAAATACCGCTGGTGAAGCTATTCACACCAAAGTATTGGACGGTCCCAAAGTCATTCAGCGTTTCCATTAGGGCCAGGGCTAGCCCCCCCATGATCGCAGGGCGAGCGAGGGGCAAGGCGATGGTAAAGAAGCTGCGCCAGGGACCGCAGCCCAAAGCTCGACTGGCTTCCATCGTCCGCACAGACTGTTCTAAGAAGGCGACCCGAGCGAGGAGATAAACATAGGGATATAGCGTGAGGCTGAGCATGGCGATCGCTCCCCAGAGCGACCTGACCTCAGGGAACCAGTAGTCGCTGACGCTCTCCCAGCCAAAGGCCAGGCGCAGAGAGGATTGCAGCCAGCCCCAATAGCCCAGAATTTCCGTATAGGTGTAGGCCAAAAGGTAGGCAGGAACCGCTAGGGGCAATAACAATGCCCATTCAAACAGGCCCCGCCCTGGGAAACGACAAAGGGTGACTAACCAAGCCGTAGCTACGCCAATGGTCGTAACGCCAAGGCCCACCCCAATCATTAGGGCCAGGGAATTGCCGATATAGCGCGTCAGCACGGTTGCGGCGAGATGCTGCCAAATCTCTGACGAGTTGACGAAGACACTGCTCAGCACCACTAGGACGGGTAGCATCACGAAAGCTGCGATCGCGACCACCGCCAGGTTCCATCCCTGGCTGAGCCAAGGATGATTACGAAGAAAATCTAAAGGGCGACGCACCTTGGCAAAGACACCGAGGGGCGCACGGAGGGGACCAGCCACAGCAGCATCCTATTGAGAAAAAGTCTCAAGCATTAATCTACACTAGGAATCTCTGTCGTTTCTACCTCGGCAGGGCTGTTTCCCCTCACAAAATTCTCCACTGCGGAAGTTTATGTCTGTTGCTGAAGCCAATTTGTCATCTCCTGTTAGTGTCACTCCGGTGTCAGGAGAACCCGTGCTTCAGTTGCGAGGCCTGGTTAAGCAATACCCCGGCGTCAGTAGCCCGGCTGTGGCGGATGTAAGTCTGTCTCTCCAGCGGGGTGAGATTCTAAGCCTGCTAGGGCCTTCAGGTTGCGGCAAGACCACCTTATTGAGAATGATTGCCGGGTTTGAGCCTACCGATGCTGGAGACATCTTCATTGAAGGGGCGCAGATGAACCGCCGCCCGCCTGAAAAACGTGGCGTGGGCATGGTGTTCCAGGACTATGCGCTGTTTCCCCACCTCACGGTGAATCAGAATGTGGCCTTTGGCCTCAAAGGTGGTGGGCCAAGGCGATGGGGGAGCGATTGGCTTCGCCCAGCTTCAAAAAATCGCAGAAGTAAGCCACAACAGACTCAGCGAGTTGAGCAAGTCCTTAGCCTTGTAGGTCTAGAGGACTTTGGCAGCCGCTATCCCCATGAGCTATCCGGGGGCCAGCAGCAGCGCATTGCTCTAGCTCGCGCCCTGGCTCCAGCTCCGTCCCTCGTCCTCCTCGACGAGCCCATGAGTAATCTGGATGTGCAGGTGCGGCTGCGGCTGCGCCAGGAACTACGGGACATTCTCAAGCAGTCCCACACGACGGCCATCCTCGTCACCCATGACCAAGAGGAAGCCCTCAGTATTGCCGATCGCATTGCTGTGATTCGTCAGGGCCGGGTGGAGCAATATGGTTTTCCAGAAGAGATTTACCAAAGTCCTGCAAGCCGCTTTGTGGCCGATTTCGTTACCCAGGCTAATTTCCTCACCGCGCACCAACGAGAAGTTGACCTATGGGAAACCGAGATTGGTTGCTTTAGGGCTAGGGTCACTGGTTTGAGCAATGCTCAACTCCAGCCAAACAATGGCGAGATGATGCTGCGTCAGGAAGATATTGTTTTGGTGCCTGAGCCGACGGGGAATGGCTTGGTGCGCGATCGCCAGTTCCTAGGCCGAGAACATCGCTACACCATTGGCTTAGCTTCGGGCAGCCAACTTTTGGCTCGAATGCCTGTGAGCCAAGCCATCCCGGTGGGAGCGACGGTGAAAGTGACTGTTGCCGAACATACTCCTCAGGTGTTTATCGCTTCATGACGATGCAGTTCTAAAACATTACGTTCCACCCAGCCCAGCAAAGCTGCGGTGGACGAGCATGACAGAATTGGAGCGTGGAACCCACTACGCACTCCACCCGATCGCCGAGATTCTAACCATGCTGCGCCTGACCGAAATTAAGCTTCCCCTGGACCACGACAAGAGGGCTCTAGAACGGGCCATCATCAAAAAGCTGCGCCTGCGAGACGGCCAGCTGACGGGCTACCGCATCTTCAAACGCAGCTATGACGCCCGCAAGCGGGAAAACATCCGCCTGATCTACATCGTTGATGTGGACACCATCGAAGAAAAAGGCATTCTCAAGCGCTTCAAAAACGACTCCCATGTTTTTGAAGCGCCTAGCACGGACTACAACTTAGTTACCCAGGCCCCCAAGAAGCTCAAAAGCCGCCCCATTGTCATTGGCAATGGCCCCTGCGGCATGTTCGCCGGGTTGCTACTAGCCCAGATGGGATTTCGCCCCATCATTCTGGAGCGGGGCAAGGAAGTCCATGCCCGCTCCCAAGACACCTTCCGCTTTTGGAGCAAGGGCACCTTTGACCCAGAATCCAATGCCCAGTTTGGTGAAGGTGGCGCGGGCACATTTTCAGACGGTAAGCTCTATAGCCGCATCAAGAAAACCGACAATCGTGGCCAGAAGGTTTTGCTAGAGCTGATTGAGGCCGGTGCCGAACCCGAGATTCAGTTTGTCAGCAAGCCCCATATTGGGACCTTTCGCCTCGTCAAAATTGTTGAGAACATTCGCAACAGCATCATTCGCTTTGGCGGTGAAGTGCGCTTTGAGCAGCGGGTGGAGGATATCGAGATTGAGGATGGGCAGGTGCAGGGTGTGGTGCTGGCTAATGGCGATCGCATCCCAACCAGCCATGTCATTCTCGCCGTTGGCCACAGCGCCCGCGACACCTTCGAAATGCTCCATCGGCGAGGCGTCTATATTGAGGCCAAGCCCTTTTCCTTAGGCTTTCGCATCGAACATCCCCAGTCCATGGTGGACCAGTTCCGTTTTGGTGAATATGTGGGTAATCCCATCCTCGGTGCGGCGGATTACAAGCTGGTTCACCATTGCAAAGGCGAAGGGCTAGAAGGGCGATCGGTCTACAGCTTCTGCATGTGCCCCGGTGGCCAAGTTGTGGCTGCGGCTTCTGAGCCAGGTCGCCTCGTCACCAATGGCATGAGCCAATACGAGCGCAGCGGCAAGAACGCCAATAGCGGCATCGTCGTGGATATCACCCCTGACGATTTCCCCAGCGACAATCCCTTAGCAGGTATCGAGCTACAGCGAGAGCTTGAGGCCAAAGCGTTTGACCTCGGAGGCCGGGACTATAAGGCTCCAGGTCAACTCCTAGGAGATTTCTTAGCGGGTCGCCCTTCGACGGAATTGGGTAGCGTCAAGCCGACCTATAAGCCTGGTGTTCACCTCTGCGATCTCGCAGAAATCATGCCCGACTATGCTGTCGCTGCCATTCGCGAAGCTATCCCGGTGTTTAACAAAAAGCTTCCAGGCTTTTCGATGGAAGATGCAGTGTTAACGGGCTTAGAAACCCGTACCTCTTCCCCCATTCGCATCAAACGCGATAACAAGAGCTTGCAAAGCCTAAATACCCAAGGACTTTATCCAGCCGGAGAAGGAGCGGGCTACGCCGGAGGCATACTCTCTGCTGGGGTGGACGGCATTAAGGCCGCTGAAGCGGTCGCTTGGAGCATCGTCAATGCTGAGCAGGCGGCCATGGCGATGATGTAGTCATCCTCACCATTGAAATTGCCTCCACAGGTCTTTAACAAAACAGGGGCTGCCGCAGCAATACGCTGAGGCAGCCCCTGTTTTGTTAAAGATGCACCAGTGCTCACACTAGTCTTGACTTCCGAGCGTAGACTCGCACTTACGCTACCTCACAGAGGTCCTGAATGCGCTGCCCCACGACATCACATTCCTCTAGCAGCATCTCATTAACAACAGGTGTCACGAGCGATAAACGCTCAGAGAACTTGAGATGGGTCTTTAGCTCTAGTAAGGCTCTCTTCGCCCGTTCGATGCAGCTTGTGTACTCCTGCTCCGCGAGGGACAACTGGGCCTTCTCATAGCCTTGAGCCAAGCTTGCAGGAATGAGGTTTGCAGTCATGCGAATTTGCGCATCCAAGCCATAGGACTGGCGTCTGGGAAACGCCTGGGTTGCTTGATAACAGAGATCTGCAAGTTGCATTCCATCATGCCAGAGCCGGATGGCATCCGGCCGGAACTGATTCAGTTCCAAAACATTTGATTTTCGGCGATGGCTTAATGCCTCGCAGGCTGACTGGGAGCCCTGATTCCCGTCAGTGATGGTCATGGCCATATCAACAACCCTGTAGATAATTCTCGATGATCGGAGGGACACCTCTTTGACGATCGCCCAGCTTCCCAAGCACCTAAAGGAAAGCCTCTGCGTTTACGTCTCTCTCAGGAGAATCCCTGAAAGAAACAGAAGGCTGTGGCAATTGTCTTATTTATCTCTACGAGGGAAGTGTTCTAAAAAAGGATGTTTTTAGACTTCAAATGGAAATTTCCGCATAAAAACAAAGAAAATAGTAATAAATTATTCAGTACATACGCAGATCGTTGACTTGAGCAAGAAGAAAAGAGGCTCAGACAGCCTGGATTTGGAGCTATATCCTCAAACCTCTCCAGTCCATTAGCTTATTTTTCAGTAGGACTGCTTAGGCTCTCACAGCTTTCAAAATAAGGCCTATATGCGGTTCTAGCTCTACCTCAAGGCAGGCTTTCAGTAGCTTTGGCCTAAGATATAAAACTTAAATGACAGCTAGCCAGCAAAATTACGTAGCTTTGTCTGAATCGATACGTACGTAATGGCAATAATTTGATTGTTGTCATCAATTTGATTTCTCATTTTCTAGCGAAAAGGCTTATTTAATACAAGAAGAGTTGCTCTTTCACCTTTGATTTACTCAGGCTTGTGCCCGTAGCTTTAAAGGCTTCGAGTAGCATTACGACTCTTGCGCAGAGTTTAAGGGATGAAACTCGGAAGATCAGCTTGCGCAATGCTGCTTCCAAAGACATCAACCATGGCTACCCCGAAGACCTCAATAGCCACGGTCGCAGGAATTCAATCAGTCATCGTCAGACGATACGGGATAATCAAAAACCAGCCGTTTAACCCAATCCGCCATGCAAACCGAGACCATTAAGGCCGGAAAGCTGACTTGGTTCTACCGAGAGGCCAAGCCAGAACAGTCCAACGACCGTCCGCCCGTGGTGCTTTTGCATGGCTTGGTGTCCCAAAGCTATGGCTGGCGTGAGGTGATGCCAGCGTTGGCTAAGCAAGGATTTCGGGCGATCGCCCCGGACTGGATTGGGGCAGGTCGCTCTGAGGAGCCTGAAAAACGCGAATTTGGCTACAACCCCGACGCCTTTGTGGAAGTTTTTGGTCAGTGGCTAGATGCCATGGAGCTGGACAAGGTTTCCTTGGTGGTGCAGGGCTTCCAGGGCTCCGTTGGCATTCAATATGCACTACGCAACCCCGATCGCATTCATCGGCTCGCTATTCTCAATGCTCCCATCGTTCCCGAGGCTAAATTGCCTTGGAAAATTAAGCAGATGGGCGTTCCCCTTATGGGCGAAGTGATTACCCAGGACCCGATCTTGGTAGACCGAACCCTTGAAGGCGGCGGCGGGTATGTCGTCGAGGATAAGGATCTTGACGAGTATCGCCGTCCTTTCCTCAAAAGCTCCTCGGCAGGGCGTTGCCTCCAAGCCACCATTCAGGGCCTGAAGCTCAAGGCATCCACCCAGGAGATTTCCAAGGGGCTGAAGTCTATGGATAAGCCAGTGCTACTGGCTTGGGGCGATCGCGACCCCTGGCTCCCTATTGAGCAGGTGAAAGATCTGGTCAAAGCCCTGCCTGATGGGAAGCTCGTGGCCCTGGAAGAGGTTGGCCATTATCCCCAAGAGGACTGGCATGAAAAGGTAACCGAAGCACTGCTGCCTTTCCTAAGGGCTCAAGACCTATAACTCAATACCGGTTGCCTTGATGAAGGTCTAAAACAAAAAGCGTCAGCTAGAGGATTCTCTAACTGACGCTTTTTGTTTTGTTCAGCTCATTAAGCTCGTAGCCCGACTAGGAGAATTCTGTATTGGAGTTGGAATTTGACTCGGATTGTGAGGGCTCCACTTTGCTGGTGTTTTCAGAAGCATCGCTCTTTGCTGCTGGAACATCCAACACCGTGGGCATATCCAACCGCTCCGCATCGGGACAGTCTTCAGACACGGCGGGCTCAAATCCAAACCGGCTGACGGAAGAGATCTTTTGGCTAATGGAGCCAATGCTGTCTAGACGAACCAACTCTTCCCAGGCTGAGACTTCGTCTTCTTCATCCAGCTCATAGCGAATAGTGACTAAGTCTCCCTCAATATCTAGAATGCGAGCCCGCTCAATCCACCGTTGCTGATCCCGCAGGAAGATACAAACTTCCCGGCCGTCACAACACAGTTGATAAATCTTGCGATGTAGCATCAATTCCTTTCTGAAACCAAAACGCGAGCACCGAATGACCCAGAAAGCTTCCGTTCAACGGATTTGCTCCAAAATCAGAGTGGGTTTTAGGTCGGCATGTCGATTGCTCGATATCCAATGCTTTCACAAAGCGTCATCCATTGCATACAAAATTTTAAGGATTTCTAATTTTTTCCTGTATTTTCGTTGCAGAAATTACATCATGCCCCGTATCAGCTCTGTGAACTTCTACGCCAAGCCAGTATTTCTCAGCACTTCATCTCCTAAATGCTTTGATTGACTGGGGAAGCTGCACCCTAGAAATTAAGCCCCGTACTTCCTCTGTTCTCGTAAAGAATCTTCATCATGCAATTGCAGCTCAGCACCTGGCCCGAAGTGGAAGCCTATTTGGAATCTTCAAAGGGCATCATCATCCCCATTGGTTCGACGGAACAGCATGGGCCGACGGGATTGATCGGTACGGATGCCATTTGTGCTGAGGCGATCGCCAAGGGCGTCGGCGAAGCCACAGGTGCCCTGGTTGCCCCTACCATCAACGTCGGCATGGCCCTGCACCACACGGCCTTTCCCGGGAGCATGAGCCTGCGCCCCAGCACTTTGCTGTTAGTCATTCGCGACAGCTTAACGGCGTTGGGCAAAGCAGGCTTCCGTCGTTTTTTCTTCATCAACGGCCACGGCGGCAATATGGCCACGCTCAAAGCTGCCTTTGCCGAAAGCTACGAACATCTCGCCCTCAGTGGCATCGACCCTGAGACCGAAACTCGATGCCATTTGGCCAATTGGTTTATGGGCAGTGGCGTCTACAAACTGGCAAAGGAGCTATATGGCAGCGAAGAGGGCTCCCATGCCACGCCCAGCGAAGTCGCTCTCACCCAGTTTGTCTATCCTGAGGCGATCAAGCAGGCTGAGCTAGCTCCAAACCCACCTAGAGGTCATCGCATCTACGGCGCAGCAGATTTTCGCCGCAAGTATCCCGATGGACGCATGGGCTCCAATCCAGCCCTGGCCACCCCGGAGCATGGGGAGCAGTTTTATAAGCTATCTGTGGCAGAGATTTCAGAGGCTTATCGAGGGTTTATGGCCAAGACGTAGAGCTGGGAATGTTTGTTAGTCGCTGTCCGCCATGGGCGTCAGAGCAATGCCGATCGCATCCACCAATCGGCTCACAGCAAAGACCTCCAGCCCAGTTCCTTCAATATCTTGCCCTTTTGGAACAATGGCCCCCTTAAAGCCCAGCTTGGCTGCCTCCTTCAAGCGAATCTCAATTTGCGAGACCGGACGGATCTGACCGCCTAGACCCACTTCTCCCAGCAGCACATAGTCTGGATTGACCACGCAATCGCGGAAGCTGGCCACCACAGCCATGGCAATGCCCAGGTCTGCGCCCGGCTCGCCGACGCTGAGTCCACCAACGGAAGCCACATAGCTATCAAATTTTGATAGGGGCAGGCCCACTCGCTTCTCTAGCACCGCCAGGATCTGCACCAGTCGGTTAAACTCCAGCCCCGTAACGGAGCGTCGGGGCGAGGGATAGCTGGTAGGGCTCACCAGGGCTTGCAGCTCAACAACCAGGGGACGAGTGCCCTCACAGGCCACGATGGTTGAAGTTCCAGGGGAGACTTCATCGCGATCGCCCAAGAACAGCTCGGAGGGATTCAGCACCTCTTCCAAACCGCTAGCCACCATCTCAAACACACCTAGCTCATTGGTGGCCCCAAAGCGATTCTTGACCGAGCGCAGCAGGCGGTGGCTGGCAAAGCGATCGCCTTCGAAGTACAGCACAGTGTCCACAAGGTGCTCTAGGACCTTGGGACCGGCGATCGCCCCTTCCTTAGTCACATGGCCCACAATCAGCAAATTGATTTCCATCTGCTTGGCCATGCGCATCAATGCAGAGGTACATTCCCGCACCTGAGCCACAGAGCCTGGCGCAGAATTCAACGCCGAGTAGTAGAGCGCTTGAATACTGTCGATCACAGCAACCTTGGGTCGCAGAGACTCTAACTCAGACAAAATGCTGTCTAAATCCGTCTCGGGCAGCAAATAGGGACCCGGATTGGCATCACTGCCATGGTTCTCACCGTCATCGGTTGCTGTTTTCTTGGGTTTGCGACCTTTAGGCTTGGATTTACTTTGGGGCAGGGGAACGCCTAAGCGCTGCCAGCGAAGCTTCACCTGCTGCCCCGATTCCTCCGCCGCCACGTAGAGCACACGGTGGTGATGGGATAGGCTCATAGCCGTCTTTAGCAGCAGCGTGGACTTCCCAATGCCAGGGTCTCCTCCCAAGAGCACTAGGGAGCCAGGCACAATACCGCCCCCTAAAACGCGATCGAACTCGCCATAGCCCGTGGGAATCCGGGCCATGGGGTAGTCAGAGATCTGGGAGAGGGTAAGGGCTGCCTTGGGCTTGGCTTCGCCTTTGGGGGCAGCGCGCTTCGTGCGGAGGCGGGTGCGATCGCCGATCCCCTGGGTGGGAGTTGCCTCCACCACTTGCTCCACCAACGTATTCCATTCTTGACAGGCTGGGCAGCGCCCAAAGAACTGTCGAGTCTTTGCCCCGCAGGCATTACAGCTATATTCAGTCTTCTGCTTTGCCATCAAATCACACAGTTTCAAAGAGTCAGGAATTAGCTCATCTAAACCCTAGAAAAGCCTTCTTAAGAGATGAAACAATACCCCCTTAAAATCGCCGAGAATTTGAATTTTTAAGGGAAGAAATTATCTCAACTTCAAGTTGCTAGGGATAATCTTTTTAATTGTTAAGTTCGGTTAAAAGTTAAAAAAGCTTGAAGTCTTGCTACATCTGGGCTTCAGGCAGGTGTAATAGGGGAGAGATACGCTAGCATTCTTATCATAGAGCCTTAAAAGTTAAGGCAAAGAGATAGGGGTTAGTTCATTCACTGCGGCAATTGATTACGATTTTGCAACAGGGTGCGCTAGCCGTCCATACCGTGCACCCAAAAAGGAGGCTTGCTCTAAATGGAAAGCCAAAAGGAAAGAATCCTCGTTGTTGATGACGAAGCGAGCATCCGTCGCATTCTGGAGACTCGCCTCTCCATGATTGGTTATGACGTGGTTACCGCTGCTGATGGCGAAGAAGCCATCGAGACCTTCCGCAGTGACGCCCCTGACCTCGTTGTTCTAGACGTGATGATGCCAAAGCTTGACGGCTATGGCGTCTGTCAGGAGCTACGCAAGGAATCCGATATTCCTATCATCATGCTCACCGCTTTGAGCGATGTAGCTGACCGCATTACTGGCCTAGAGCTGGGTGCGGATGACTACGTTGTTAAGCCTTTCTCTCCCAAGGAGTTGGAAGCTCGCATTCGTTCCGTGCTGCGCCGCATTGAGAAGAATGGCACCTCTGGAATTCCCAGCTCTGGTGTGATTCAGGTCAACCACCTGCGCATCGACACCAATAAGCGCCAAGTTTATAAGGGCGATGAGCGCATCCGTCTAACCGGCATGGAGTTCAGCTTACTTGAACTGCTGGTGGG
>CALECT010000011.1 GCA_937949725.1 uncultured Pseudanabaenaceae cyanobacterium | reverse complement strand
GAGATTATCTGGAGCATTACGGGTGCTGGCAAAAACAAGAGAGCCATTTGCTGACCCAGCTCTACGGCACGCGCAATATCAAAACCTACGGCTGGGTCAATTGGGCCATGGGCGGACTGCCCCACCATGGCGTCCACCATGCCTTTCCTAGCATTCCTTTTGAGAAATTGCCCCAAGCTCAGCAGCGGATTGAGCAGGTTTTGCTCGATCGCCAATATCCTCCCCTCCCCAGCGGCAAAGGCTACCTATCCACGAGCTGGGAAATGATGCGCCAAGGCCATGAGCTAATTTCTTAAGGACCGAAGATTAAATGAAACCGTTAGGCATCTCACGCGACTGTGGACATGGAATTCCATGCCCTCAAGTAGAGTAGGGCATTGCCAATGCTCAACTAGAGCTTGCCTTCAAACTGGCGATACCAAATTAAATTGCCAGCCACAGTCAAAACCAAAGCCGTACCGCCGCCTGCAAAGCCCAGCATGGGCTGATAGCCCCAACCCGTCAGATTGGTCACCCAGAGTTCTGTCAGCTCAGAATGGGCGAAGAAATTGGCCATGAGTGGGAACAGATACATCAACGCAGCCCCCACGATCAGCCAACCAACCATGGAAATTAAGAGAAAGATGGTCTTCGCTTTGGATTGAGAGCCCATGGTTAAGTCGTCTTCTTTTGAAAAGGAGGATGTTATGGCTTTCAGACTATCACGGTGATTCTAGAGCCGTTCTAGAGTGTGATTTATCACGGGAATGGTTTACGAGAAAACACCAGGATTGCATCATCAGCGAATTGTATACGTATCCAGGGAATAATCCAGTTGAGAGCAGGAGTCCCAACCATGGCACGTATTCAATCCACTTGGCCCTATCGAAATTTGGCGATCGCCCTAATGGGCCTGGGCCTGGCCATACCGCTTTGTAGCTACTTGGGGATGCCCAGCGGTACATTCTCCACCGCCCCAGATGCACCAGGATCCATACGCTTTCGTCTTCAAGCAGAATTTGAAGCCTTCATCAGCGAACTTCAACAGAGCGATGAATCCATGCAAGAAGCCTTAAAGCGCCCCTGAACATTTGGTTTGGGAGTCATCTGCATAAAGTTGAGCTATCCAACGTAGCTATGAACAATCCTCAAGCGAAACCAGAAGGCTCAAGCTAGGCCAACCTTCCCCAATGACTCCAGCTCACCGAACATCCACCCGCACCATGAAATCGAACGCTAAGCCTGTTTCTAGTCTCATCACCATAGGTGCGTTAGCAACTATAACCCTGCTCAACGGCTGTAGTCTCCTCAGCGGCAAGGCCGATGTCAAAGAAGGGGCTGACATCGATAATCCCATCGCCGCCATCCAAAAAATTGCAACCTTAGCTGGTGAAGCTGAAAGCTGGACAAAGGAGCTAGAAGATCTAGAGCCTGTTGATCCACTTCCCTTTCAAGATTTGATCGCAGTTTTGCCTGAGCCTCCCACGGATTGGGAAGCTGACGACGCCACCGGATCGATCAACTCCATGGGCGAGTTCAGCCTATCCGAAGCAGGGCGTAGCTATCGCAATGGAGACAAGCGCATCAAGCTCACCGTCATGGACTGGGCTCACAATCAGGCCATGTACCTGCCGTTTATGATGGCCGCTCAATTTAGCCAGGATTCCACTGAAGGCTACAACAAGGGCATTGAAATTGACGGTGCACCGGGGCGCGAAGAGTTTACCTATGCCAGCAATAAAGGCAATCTCCAGGTACTCCATGGCAAGCGCTTCCACATCAGTATTGATGGCAATGGTATTGAGCCTGAGGAGTTACGCGATTGGCTAGCAAAGGTTGAAATGAAAGAACTACCCCAGAGCAAATAGAGCCCTGAGGTAGCGAGGAAGCATGGCTTCCAAGTGCCTAGTCAACCTAGGGATGAGGCACTTGGTTGTTCTTTCGTGAATCTATTGAACAACTAACGGCGTAGCCCCAACCGCTGACGACTTTGAGCTAAAGCGGGGCAACGCTCTAGCAAAGGCTCGAAGGAACCACCAATCCCCGTCTTCAGAGTTTGTCCCAGGACGGTTTTAGTAATGACATGGAGCTTTTGGTGATCTTCTCCCACGGGCATAATCAGCTTGCCATCAACTTTCAGTTGCTCTAGCAAGATTGCTGGAATTTCCGATGCGGCACCACAGACAATAATTCGGTCATAGGGAGCATGTTTAGCAGCTCCTCGGAGACCGTTGGCAGCCTTCACATGGATGTTGCGATAGCCCAGTTGACCCAGGTTCTGGTGAGCCTTTTCGCCTACATAGGGAATAATTTCTAAGCTATACACTTCCTTCGCTAGCTGCCCTAGTACAGCCGCTTGATAACCCAGGCCAGTGCCTACTTCCAAGACTCGATGGTCAGGCTGAATGTCTAGCTGTTCCAGCATGTAGGCGACTACATGGGGTTGAGTGACCGTCTGGCCATATTTCATTGGCAGGGGCCGGTCTTCGTAGGCCCAGTTGCGATCGCCCGTCGGCACAAAATGATGGCGGGGAATTTCGGCCATGGCCTTGAGGATGCGTTGATCGCGAATATTCCACCCCTGCAATTGCATGACCATTTGCATGCGCTGACGCTCAAATTGCTTCTCTGAATCAACCGGAACAACGCGCGTTCGGCGAGTCATTTTACGGACCATAACAATCTCCTTATCTGCACAGGGAAGCCGCAAAGTTCGAGAAGCTTGGCGCTGGCGATAATGGCAAGCGCGAAAGACCGATTTGACTCCAAGGTCAAGGGGCAGGGTCGAACGGCAGAATCGCTAACGAATAGGAGGGTTCTGGCTAGAGCGCAAGTCTCTAGGGTTGGCGTTGAACAGTGCAGCTGATCTTGGGGGCAGCGGGGCTTTTTTGAGCCACTTCCCCATCTCTTTATGCTTCTAGGCTAGATCGTCAGGAATGTTTTTTAGCCGCAAAGCCATAAATCATTACGTAGACTGGGTTAGAGAAGATTTTTCCTAGGTAATTTTAGGTAATTAGAGGCGAAGGAACACTGCTCAAAGAGACGACAGGATCGACCCAAAGCATCGCCTATATATGAACCTGAGCAGCGATCCAGTGGAGGTAGTCTGCTGAACCTTGGGTGATGGGTAAGGCGATGATTTCAGGCAAATCGTAATTGTGAAGTTGAGTGATGCGGGCTTGCAATTGTTCAAAACGATTGAGATCGGTTTTGATGATGAGCTGGATTTCCTCGTCATTGCAAATTTTGCCTTCCCAGCGATAGATGGAGGTGATGGGGGCCAGGTTGACGCAGGCAGCGAGATTTTCGGTGATGAGGGCTTGGGCAATTTGAGTGGCTTCTTCGTGGGAGCTAGTGGTTGTAAGAACAACCCCAGGATTGTTAGCTGGAACAGCGTCAGTCATGGCATCGAAATGATAAAGAGTAAATAGGACCCGTAGGGGCAGGTTGTGCCCCCATCTTCAAAGCCAGTCCCTGGGACAAATACTAAACCTGCTCGGCTGAAGCGATCGCCCGAAGCAGCCCTTAAGCAAGATCGATTCAAGAGAACTAACCTCCCCAGCTAAAGCTGCCCGTCCGCGTTAATGGAAGAAGCAGGAAGCGCAAGCCTGATTCGCAGGTCAGCAATCGGCATTGCCCAATGGTCTTCGAAGGGAAATGCCAGGAGCATTTTGGCTTGCTGGCCCAGGTGAGTGCCGAGCGTTCGAGCTGCGGTGATTTGCGATCGCTGCCCCGGTGCCAGCAGCGGATAGAGCCAACTGGCAATCCGTAGTGCCAGCTTTTGTTGGGGGCTATAGCCCTGGGCCACTGCAAACGCGAGCACGCCCATTTCTCCGGCATAACTAGTGTCAAAGCCCAGTAGCACATGAAAGATGTCATGGGTCACGGCGTAGCGCAGGGCAAAGGTATTGCGCAGGGCCACTTCGCTAAGGTTTGGGCTGATATTGAAGGGCTGAAGCTGGTTGTCGAGCATATGCTGGGCGTAGATGCGCCCAAAGCTATTGAGCGGAAGTTTGCTTAGCTCAGTCAAGTCAATGGGTGGGTGGTAGCCTGCAACCTCCCCAAGCTGCGCCTCAACGGCTGGGCTTGCTTTTGCCCCTAGGGCATCGGCCTTGCGAATGGCAAAGTCACCGAGGTTGCCGCTGGCCCGGAGAGAAGAGGCATCGCGAATCAGGTAAAGCAAGGCCCAAGGTTTCACCATAATCCTGAATTTCGGTAAGCTCTAAACGAGTCAAAGGGAGACGTTCGTGGTTATTTCTCGCATTAAATCCATCATAGTTCCCCTTCAATATCGCTTTGGCACTAGCCCGGATCCGTTTCTCCAAGGGCTATCTGGCGTGGTCCATGTAGGAGCCAATGTGGGACAAGAGCGACACCTGTATCAGCACTACGGATTAAATGTCCTTTGGGTAGAGCCCATTCCCGATATATTTGCAGAGCTACAAAACAATATTCGTTCCTACGCAAAGCAGCAAGCTTGCCAGGCCCTGGTCACCGATGTAGAAGACCAAAGTTATCAGTTCAACATTGCCAATAATAAAGGTGCGTCATCCTCGATCCTGGCCTTCAAGAAGCATAAGGACATTTGGCCAGATGTAGACTATACAACGACGGTCACGATGACGAGCGTGACGCTGGACTCCCTCTTCAAGCAGCAGCAGATCAAGCCATCGGATTACCAAGCTTTGATTATGGACACCCAGGGCACAGAACTATTGGTCTTAAAAGGCGGGCTCGAAGTGCTGACGCATTTTCAATATATCAAAACTGAAGTTCCCGATTTTGAAGCCTATGAAGGCTGTTGCCAGTTGGTCGAGATGAATCACTTTATGGCAACTCAGGGATACGAAGAATTTTCGCGGCAATCGTTTGCCAGCCGGGCTGAAGGGGGACGTTATTTTGATGTCGTGTATCGGCGACGAGTGGCTTAAAGCTGTATGAGTTTAGCTTTGCTGCTGGGTGGGTCGGAGGAGAATATCGTGAACTTCCACATGGTCGGGTTGGCTCAGCAAGTAGGCCACGGCTTCGGCAATGTCGTTTGCTTGGAGCATGGGGTGGCGCGCATAGGTCGCTGCGGCTTCATCAGCACTTTTGCTATATTTCTCTGCAAATTCAGTTTCGACGATGCCGGGGCTAATGCTGGAGATGCGGATGGCACTATTGGCTTGACGTAGCTCGCGGCGGAGGGTTTCGCTAAGGGAGCGGACGGCAAATTTGGTCGCGGAGTAGAGTCCGGCGACGGCGGTGGGGATGCGGTGGCCGGACATGGAGCTGAGGTGGATGATGTGGCCTTTGCCATTGGGAGCATTGGCAGTTTTCATGCGAGCGATCGCCTCCCGCGTGCAGATGCACAGCGCCAAAACATTGACATCCAGCATTTCCCGCCAGGCTTCCGTCGCCCCAGTCATCAGCGGTTCTTTGTGGCCTAAGCCAGCGCTATTGATGAGGACATCAACACGATTAAAGCGCTGGTCAATAGCGGCGAAAAAGCTGAGGATTTGGGCTTCCTCTCGCAGGTCTACGGCCTGGGTCAGCACTGCTACG
>CALECT010000010.1 GCA_937949725.1 uncultured Pseudanabaenaceae cyanobacterium | reverse complement strand
GGCGGCGTTGGGCATGGCCCAGGCTCCCGCCTCTAACTCCCCTGTAGCAGCCTCATCCAAGCTGTTGTTTATGCAGTCCAACGGGGGGCTGACCCCGGCACATAGTTTCCAGGGGAAAGACAGCATTCTCTCTGGCCCAGCCGGGGGCATTGTCGGGGCCGTGCAGACCAGCCGAGCCGCTGGTCTCGATAAAATTATCACCTTCGATATGGGGGGCACCTCGACCGATGTTGCCCACTTTGATGGCAGTGGCTCGGGAGGTAGTGGTGACAACAACTATGAGCGCGTTTTGGAAACGGAAGTGGCCGGAGTTAGGCTGCGGGCTCCGATGATGGCGATTCATACCGTGGCTGCTGGTGGCGGTTCGATTCTCAGTTTTGATGGGGCGCGCTATCAGGTGGGGCCTGCCTCTGCGGGGGCGCATCCGGGGCCTGCCTGCTATCGCAATGGCGGACCGCTGACGGTGACCGATTGCAATGTCATGGTGGGCAAAATTCAGCCGCAGTTTTTCCCCCAGGTGTTTGGGCCAAAGGGTGACCAGCCTTTGGATCGCGAGGCGGTGCAGGTGCAGTTTGCAGCACTGGCGCAGACCATTGCAGCAGCGACGGGAGAGGCGCAGAAGCTCGAGGAGGTGGCGGAGGGGTTTCTGGCGATCGCCATCAACAACATGGCCAATGCCATCAAAAAAATCTCCGTCCAACGAGGCTACGACTTAGCCGACTACGCCCTCTGCTGCTTTGGTGCTGCGGGGGGACAACATGCCTGCCGCTTGGCGGAATCTTTGGGGATGAAAACGATTGTGGTGCATCCCTATGCGGGCGTTCTCTCCGCCTACGGCACGGGCTTGGCCGATCGCCGGGTGCTGCGGGAGCAATCTATAGAAATCCCGTTGAAGGAATCAGTGATGCCGGAAATCCAAGCCAAGATTATGGCCCTGGTGGGTCAAGCCAGTACCGCGCTAAAGCATCAGGGTACGAAGGACTTGAAAGGAATGCAGGTGCTGCGACAACTTCACCTGCGCTACGAGGGCACAGACTCCACCTTAGTCGTGGGCTTTAGGGAAGCAGCAAAAATGCGGCGGCAGTTTGAGCAGCAATACCAGCAGCGCTTCGGCATTACCCTACCCGAGAAAAAGCTTGTCGTGGCTACTGTTGCTGTGGAGGTGATTGGCAAAACGGCAGCAACAGATTCTATTCAAAGCCTGACGAATCGGGAGGATGAGCTGGCGGAGATTGCCCAGGTGCCTCTCTTTTCAGCGGGGCAATGGCAGGATACGCCAGTCTTCCAGCGGCAAGATTTGCGGGAGGGCGATCGCATCACTGGCCCCGCCATCATCCTCGAAGCCACCGGAACCAACGTGATTGAACCTGGCTGGGAAGCCGCAGTCAGTTCCCAGGGGAATTTGCTGATCACGCAGCCCAACGTCAACGGTAGAGGCGAACAGCCGTTCGCCTGCCCTGCCGAGTCCAACGCCAAACCTGACCCAGTTCGCCTGGAGATTTTCAACAATCTGTTTGGAGCGATCGCGGAGCAAATGGGCTTCACGCTCCAAAACACCAGTTCATCCGTCAACATCAAAGAACGCCTCGACTTCTCCTGCGCCATCTTTGACAGCCAAGGCGAACTCGTTGCCAATGCACCTCACATCCCCGTTCACCTCGGCTCCATGGGGGAAAGCATCAAAGCCTTGATTGCAGAGCATGGGCAAACCTTCAGCCCTGGCGATGTCTTCGCTTCCAACAATCCTTATAACGGCGGCACCCATCTGCCTGATGTCACCGCTATTACCCCAGTCTTCGGAGAGAGTGAGACGCCTCTATTCTTTGTTGCTTCACGGGGCCACTATGCCGACATCGGCGGGATTACGCCAGGCTCCATGCCGCCCCACAGCACCACCCTAGAACAGGAGGGCATTCTGCTGGACAACGTCAAGCTCGTCGTCGAGGGACTGTTGCTGGAGCAAGAAATGCGCGATCGCCTTGCCACTGGCCCCCACCCTGCTCGTAACCCTGACCAAAACCTAGCCGACCTCCAGGCCCAAATCGCAGCCAACAACAAAGGGGCGCAGGAACTGCAACGCATGGTCGAACAGTTTGGCCTCGGAACCGTCCAGGCCTACATGCAACATGTGCAAGACAATGCGGAACAAGCCGTTCGCAGAGCGATCTCCCAACTTTGCACACAACGCCTCACCCAGAACAAAAGCCTTATCTCCAGCTATCAAGTCCCCATGGACTGCGGTGCAACGATCGAAGTGAAAGTCACCCTCAACCCAGATGAGCATTGTGCGGCAATCGACTTTAGTGGCAGCTCACCCCAGCAGCTCAATAACTTTAATGCTCCCCTCGCCGTCACTAAAGCAGCAGTGCTCTACGTCTTCCGAACCCTTGTCGATCAACCTATCCCCCTCAATGCAGGTTGCCTCAAGCCACTCAATATTTGCGTTCCCGAAGGTTGTATGCTCAACCCTGCGTCGCCTGCAGCGGTCGTTGCGGGTAATGTGGAAACCTCCCAAGCCGTGACTGATGCGCTGTACGGAGCCCTCGGCGTTTTGGCTGCCTCCCAAGGCACGATGAATAATTTCACCTTTGGGGATGGCCAATACCAGTATTACGAAACGATCTGCGGTGGCTCTGGAGCGGGACCTGGCTTTGCCGGAACTGATGCGGTGCAGACCCACATGACCAATTCGCGCTTGACAGATCCAGAGGTTTTAGAACTGCGCTTTCCAGTCTTAGTTGAGGACTTTTCCATTCGCCAGGACAGCGGTGGAGCAGGTGAATTCCCAGGGGGGAATGGGGTGGTGCGCCGGATTCGCTTTCGCCAAGCTATGACTGCAAACATCTTGTCGGGGCGTCGGGAAAACCAGCCCTTTGGCCTGGCTGGAGGGAGTGCGGCTAAGCCGGGAAAGACGGAGTTACATCAAGCAGATGGCAATGTTGAAATCCTCAAGTCCACTGCAACGGTGGAAGTTCAGGCTGGGGATGCGATCGCCATCCACACCCCCGGTGGCGGTGGCTACGGCTCCTTCACCCCCTAGCCATGCGAAGTCAACAAAAGCTTAGGGAATCGCTGCCCTAAATCATCCTGATAAATTCTCTCAAGGCCCTATATTTGCTGTTGTTTAACTCCTGTCCAGCTTGGGAAATCTGGACATACGTGGGGGTGCTAGGACTACCGCTCAGATGACGCTTGCATAAGCACTGACAACTGCCCTAGGTCCACAGCAACTATCCATGAGAAATTCGGCAAACGGTACTGGCTCCCAGTGGTATCAAACTCCGCTGGTGCGAGGCGCGATCGCCACCCTCGTCATTGGCGGTGGTTTACTGACCTTCGGTCGCGATTCCGTCTTCTTCTACAACGGTCCCGGTGGTGAGGGTTGGAAGATTGGCAATGGTGGCGTTCATGTCTTCAATGCCCATTTTGAACGAGACCTCGAAAAAACTCGGGCCAAGGCACTGAAGCTGGTCAACCGCGATCGCGAAGCCAATGGCTTACCGCTGCTCCAGGCTGATATCCGCCTGGAGGAAGCAGCCCAGAAGCATGCGGAAGACATGGCTCAGCGCAATTTCTTATCGCACTTTAGTCCCGAAGGGAAAGCTCCCAGCGATCGCTTTGCAGCCCTGGGAGGCCAAGGATTTGTTGCAGAGAATATTGGGGTTCAAGGCGAAGATGAGCAAGTGACCTATCGCCGTATCGCTCTGCTGGAAAGGGAGTGGATGTATGAGCGACGCGATCGCGAAAACCTACTTAATGGTCAGTTCAATCAGTTTGGATTCGGCGTAGCCATTGATCCTACCGATGGCGAAGTCTATGCAGTGCAACTGTTCCGCAATGATGGCACCTCGGCGACCCCATCCACTGCTAAGACAGAAACGCCTTCCAACCAAGCTTCAACAACTGCTGCTAATGCAACCGTTGCCGCTAGCGATCCCTTCCGGGAAGCCGTCAACGCAGCCATGGCTGCTGCGGTCGCTGCCCAAACCGCTCAAAGCCCTCAGCAGTGGGCCACGGTGGCGACAAGCTGGAACAAGGCAATCACCAACATGAAAGCCGTTGCCCCAGACCATCCCCGCTACGCCACTGCCCAGCAAAAGGCAACGGAATATGGCAAAAACTTTGACTATGCGCGTCAAAATGCAGGGTCTGCCTTTGCAGTGCAACAACCTGCGATCGCCACACCCTCAGCTCAGACCAGTAGCAATAGCCTAGATGAGCTGCCCGCAACAGAGGCTTTTAACGATGCAGAGGCCTGGTGGTCCAGTGACGCTAAAAGCAACTGGGGTATGTGGTTTAAGCTACTGCTGACAGTAGGTGGAGCTGGCACACTAATATTCCTGTTGACCCTTGAACCCAGCCAGCTCTTTGGCAATGACAAGGAGATTGGAAAAAGTCGAAAGTCTTCTAACAGCTCCCACAGTAACGACCTTCCCTGGCATCGCCGTGCCGTTCAGGAAGTTCAAAAGTTTCTGGAAGTGAAGGGCTGGCTCAATAGCGGACCGGAATATAAGGAACAGTCGAACCGCCCGGTCCAGAGAGTTCACCGCAAGCTGTACCGCGAATTGCTGAGCTTAACCCAGGATGAACAGGCTGCGATTGGTTTACTGAAGGAAAGTATGCGACGGAATCCTCGCAAGCCTGTGAACTGGTGCTGTGAGCAGGTAATCAAAGAGCTGAGCAAGAATATACCACCGCCATCTCGCAGTTTTCGGCGAGCCACATAGGGATTGAGGGCGAGGATTGAGGACGAGACGTGAGACCGTTGCTTAACTCAGTCGATTGATACAGGCGTAGTGAGAAGCCATTGCTTAGAATGGTTATCTCAAATCTACGCTTGTCTTCCCTCGACATCATGTCTAATCAGCCTCCCCAGCCTGACCCTTTGCAAGAAGCGATCGCTTTCGCCCAGCGCCTTGCGGATGATGTGGGTCAGATGGCTAGCGCCACAGAAGCAGAGATGAGCCAGGCAACTCAAGATTTTCTAGAGGAAGCCACTCGCACCCTTGGCGAAGGCGTGGAGCCCATCGCCAATAGTCGTTTACTGGACTTGGCTGCGCGGGTACCGGGCTTTAGCTGGATTTTGGCAGCAGTGGGGCGGGTGGATACGACGAAGATTCATGGTCAGGTGGCACAGCTACGGGCGGAGCATCCTGGGGAGACGGTGGATGAGTTGTGCGATCGCGTGATCAGCAGTGCTGCCATTTATGCCGGTGGTATTGGCTTGGTGACGAATATCATTCCGCCGATTGCTCTGATGTTGATGGCGGTGGATTTGGTTGCCGTGGCAACGCTTCAGGCTGAGATGGTTTATCGTATTGCGGCGTTGTATGGGTTTGATTTGACGGATCGGAGTCGGCGGGGGGAGGTGTTGTCAATTTTTGGGTTGTCGTTGGCGGGGACGAGTGCGTTGAAGGCGGGGTTGAGTGCAGCGGAGTTGGTGCCGGTGGTGGGGGCGGCGATCGGGGTTACTGGGAATGCAAGTTTGATTTATGTGTTGGGGAATGGGGCGCGGCAATTTTATGGAGGCAAGCAGGGCTAAGCGGCATGTTGTTGACTTGGGCCAAAGAAGCAAAGCTACAAAACAACAAAGCCCGAACCGGCAGCCATGAGGGCCAGCCCTCAAACTCCCGCCAATGGGGGACAAAGTCTCCCCCAATGGATTACCCCCTGCTACAGCAATGTGAGGGTATTTTCGTTGATGGTTGGGCGACCTTTTGAATAGATGGTTCGCGCTATTACTTTGGGTTTAATTGGCCTGTTGGGTTTGCTGCTGACGCAGTCGTAATATGGTTGGTGAGGTTGTTTATTGCCTCAATTACTCCTACGCCAACGTCCCCCCTCTCTTTTAGGAGAGGGGCCGAGGGAGAGGCCTCTTGCTTATTGCTAATACATCTCATATTTCATCAGTTGGCAAGACAACCCACCGTTATTAATCGGAATTCGCTGGGCTGATTTCAAACGAATGTTTCTTGCGAGCTCCTTATTGCCACTGAGGATGTAAGCATTCCAGCCCTTGAAGCGTTGCTTCAGCACATCGCCAAGAAGCTTATAGAAAGCTCCTAACTCTTCTGGGTTGCCGATGCGTTCGCCGTAGGGCGGATTGCAGAGGAGAACACCGCTGTCTGCGGGGGCTTGGACTTCGGCGAGTTCTTGGAGTTGGAAGGTGACTTGTTGGGAGACGCCGCAGTGGCGGGCGTTGGCGCGGGCCTGTTCGATGACGCCGATGCTGCCGTCGCTGCCACCGATGTAGGCGGGGAGTTCGGTGCGTTGGGCGGATTCGGCTTCAGCGATGAGTTTTTCCAGGAGGTCTTTGTTGAAGTCGGGCCAGGTTTCGAAGCCGAAGCGATCGCGAAATACACCCGGCGCAATGTTCAAGGCGGTCAAGGCAGCTTCTAAGGGCAAGGTCCCAGAACCACAAAGGGGATCAAAAAAGGCCTGATCGGGTTGCCAGCCAGAAAACTTAATTAGCGCTGCTGCCAGGGACTCCTTCAAGGGCGCATCACCCATGGCAGGACGGTAGCCCCGGCGGTGCAGGCTATCGCCGGAGCTGTCGAGGCTGACGGTGCATTTATCTCGGCGGATGTGGACGTTGATGCGGACGTCGGGTTCGTGGGTGTCAACGCTGGAGCGTTCACCGAGGCGTTCTTCTTGCTGATCAACGATGGCATTTTTCACCTGGAGGGCGGTGAAGTGGCTGTGGTTGAGTTCGCTGTTTTTGCCCGTGGCGTTGACGGCGAGGGTGCAGCCAGGATCAAGGAATTCCTGCCAGTCGATCGCCTTAATGCCTTTGTAGAGTTCGCTGGCATCGCGGCAGGTAAAGATTTTGAGCTGTTGGAGGATGCGGAAGGGAAGTTTGGCCTGGAGGTTGACGCGGTAGAGCATGGCCTGATCCCCTTCGAAGGAGACGCCGCAGAAGCCAGGGAGGACGTTGTGGGCACCCAGCTCTTCGAGTTCTTGAGCGGCTAGTTTTTCGAGGTCGCGAGCCACGGTAGCGAAGTATTGGGGCATAGCGCCGTTCGAGAAAAATCCTACAAATTATCCCATGCAGGTCTGCCGCTAAGCTTCATTGGACGGGGCCAGCGACATACAGCTTTGAATCCCTTTGGATATCTTATTGGGTTGATTTGTGTGCATTGCCAGGGTTGGTGATTTGAAGGGAGGAAGGTGCGATCGCTCAGGCCTCTTGGGACTCAACCTTGGCAGTTGCACCTTCCTCATCACTGCCTAGGACCCAAAGGCGAAGGCCTTTTGCCAACCCACGGTCAGCATCCAGTCACTCTGTAACTGGGGGCCGTCCAGGGACTGATAAATGGGTAGACCCAGTTCCAAGCCGATGCGATGGCCCTTAATAAAACCTTGCTGACCGAGGAAGTTAACACCTAAACCTAGATCAAGGCGCTGGCCACCGCGACGGTCCGGATCGGCGGTGGGAATTAGGGCTGGGTTGAGGCGATCGTCGGCACCGTCGTAATCGCCAATGGTGCTGCCCTTCAGCCGCAGTGAGGTGCTAAAGGAATCATTCCAGCGACGAGCGCCCCAGCCGGTGAGGTCCAAACGATGACCCAGGCGATAGTCGCGGCTGTTTTCGCCGAGGCGAATGATGCCAGAGCCTTGGGCACCCCAGGACCAGTCACCGGCTTGGCCCAGGTAAGTAATGCCGGGGTGGAGATCGTAGGTGCCGGAGCCAATTTGCATGGGATAGGGCAGGGGCTGGTTAGGGCCTGCGGGAGTGCGATCGCGTTCATCAATCGACCCGGTGGGGAAGCTCAACCCTGCATTTAAATGAATGTGCTGGTTGTTGCTGTCATAGACCTTATACAAGCCGCCCAGCTTGAGATCGCCAATGCCGGAGCTTTCGGTGGTGAACTCGCCGCCCATGCGGGTGCGGTGGTCCATGGTTTTGGAGATGTAGGGAACCATCAGCGAGAGCGTCAGGTCATCCAGTGGTGCATACATCGCCCCAAACATGTGCATCTCTGTGGTCATGTCCAGAGGGGTGACGCGAAAGTCCTCTAGGACTTCGGAAGCAGATAGCTCATCCGTGCCATCGCGATTGCCGTCCATGCGCATGCGCATGTAGCGGTAGGAGAACATGACTTCGTTCTTTTCGTGGGTGTGATCGCCCATGACGCCGATGGGGGCGTGGCTATCGGGGCGACCGGGGTTCCACATGACACCGAAGTCTGGGGAGCTGGGGTCTATGGGGCTGTCAGCGAGGAGCGTTGCAGCGTTAGTGGAGAAGACATCTTCAACCGTGGTGAGCTGGGGCTTGTCCTCGCCCGTGACTTCGTTGCCATAGCTGGGGGCTGTGAAGCTGAGTAGGCTGCTGCCTAACAAGAAGCCCAGTAGTCCAATCCGATTGATGTTCCAGTTCACAAAAATGCCCTTTGAGTTTTCACCACTCCTCTATGGTTGAGGCGGGGGGAGGCGGGGTCAAAAGACAGTGCGTCAATAGAATTGTTCTGGGTGAACATTTTGGAGAATTGCTTCAATCTCGCTGCAATTTTCCGGAAATTGTGGCTCTATAGCGCCACAGCGAGCCATTTTGGTTAGATCAAGTTACTTCTTTGAGAGCATTCTATGAATAGCTATTTATCTTTAGTAAAAGCTGGCACGATCGCACCGGAGCAGCTATCAAAACGCAACTGCCCCAGCACCCCATTGCCTAACGTTGCCCAAACAACACTTTCTTTGTCTCTTCAGTCATAGTTGGCCCACTGGAAACAGCTTTTCCCTTTTCATAGGCTCGTACCACCGCAGGTCGAGCTGCCATGGCTTCAAACCAGCGCTTTAGGTCTGGAAAGTCAGCGAGATCCTGGCCCTGCTTTTCATGGGGCACAATCCAGGGGTAGCAAGCCATATCGGCAATGGAATAGTCCCCAGCAATAAAGTCTCGCCCAGTCAGTTGCTTGTTCAACACACCGTAGAGACGATGGGTTTCATTCACATAGCGCTGAATGGCATAGTCAATCTTTTCCGGGGCATATTGGCTGAAGTGGTGGTTTTGGCCCAGCATGGGTCCTAGGCCGCCCATCTGCCAGAAAAGCCATTCGGTAACGCGGGTGCGATCGCGCAAATCCTCTGGCCAGAACCGACCCACCTTCTGGGCCAAGTGCATCAGGATAGCTCCGGATTCAAAGACGGATATTGCCTCACCACCATCAGCGGGTGAGGAGTCCACCAGCGCTGGCATCCGGTTATTGGGTGAGATCTTGAGAAACTCCGGCTTGAACTGCTCCCCCGCGCCAATATTCACCGGCAAGATGCGGTAGTCCAGCCCAGCCTCTTCCAGAAATATCGTGATTTTGTGGCCATTGGGCGTGGGCCAGTAGTAGAGATCCAGCATTGCTTCGCTCCGGTTGAACGTCGAAGGGGTAGTTCCACCTTAACGCTTACTTCGAGAATCTGGAATTTAAGTACAAAGAGCAGCGGTTGATTTAGCCCAGCACTTTTGTTTCAACACTAAGGCTCACCATTTTGAGACGCAATATTGATTATTTAGTGACCACACATATTTTTCATCCACTAAGATAGGAAGACTTCCCCAAAGGCTGCATACCTTGCGACTTATTGTCGTATTGATGCCAGTTGTTCTGAACTTTAGGTGCTATCTTTCCTGTTAATGATGCTCGATTTTCATAGATTACGTCCCATCCAAACCAGCCTTCTCTGCATTGCATTTTGCAGCTTCGGATTCAGTCCAGCCAGGGCACAGTTCAGAAATAATGGCTTTGGTGATGTCCTTCGCACTCGCGAAGAGGAGCCTTTAGTGGATGAGCCCTTTTTTGAAGATATGGGGATTGAAGTTGAGTTGACGGTACAAGAAGTCGCTACGCCAGAGAATTCATGGTTTGCGGTTGCTCCCGAGCCGTTGCAGCCTGCGATCGCGCTCCAAGACCTCAGGCTTAGCCTAATCAGTGCCACTGGAGAAACTGAACAGCGGCTTGTGGTGAATGCCGTGGTACAAAACCTGAGCTATGAGCCCAGCTTGGAGGGTGATGCTGATCAGGTCCTGTTGATGGAAGGCGATCGCGTTTTGGCAGCACAAACCTTGGATGCCTCTCTGCAACCTGGCCAGAGTCTGCCGGTGCAATATGAGCTGGAGGGCCAGCGTCCTGAGCAGCCCTGGCGCTTGGTGTATCGCAGTGGGGATGAGGCGATCGCGCTTTACCCCGAGGCGGATGGGGGAGAAGGCTCAAGGCGAGCTGTTGTGCCAGAGTTGCAGGAGCAAGATTGGTTAAAGTCAGCCGGTCGACGCCGTTAGCGCTCAGGTCCTGGCTCAAGTCATGCTGCTGCCTTGGGACAATTTCTTCCCAGCCGCTTCCCGGCGGCGGGCAGGGAAGCCAGGGCTTCGTTGTGAGCATTTGGATGGCGGCAGTGGTGAGTTGATGGGGGGGACGCCCAGGATTAGGTGCTGATGTGGTTGGTGAAGGTGAGGCGGTTGCCGAAGGGGTCTTTGACGGAGAGGTCGCGGCTGTTCCAGGAGGTGTCTTCGATGGCGGGGTTGGCGTATTTGTATTGTTTGGCTTGGAGCTGTTGGTGGAAGGCATCGATGTCGGTGGTTTGGATGCGTAGGGCTGCGCCGGGGCAGCAGTCGCCGTGGTGTTCGGTGAGGTGGAGGATGCAGTTGTCTTGGGAGATTTGCAGGTAGAGGGGGAGATTGGGGGCGAAGCGGTGTTCCCAGTCGATTTTGAAGCCGAGATAGTCGATGTAAAATTCTTTGGCTTTGGCTTCGTCGAAGATGCGGAGGATGGGGGTGGTGTGGCCAATGTTCATGGCGTTAGTTTATTTGTATTACTTCTGGCTCAAGTTTAGCGCGACCTTAATTCGGTCTGAGGCAAAGACTTATAATTGAGATAGCGCTCCGACATTGCTAGCCTTTAGCTATGGGCTCTTCCAGCGAACTCAAGATTTTACCCACCAGTAGTGAGCTGATTAGCTCTGACGATGCCCCTGTAGACAACGAAGATCAGAATTTCATTCCCAATTATTTGCTGTTTTTGTTGGAGTACGTCTGGAAGCAGCGGCAGGATTGGTATTTTGCGGTGGATATGGGGGTGTATCACACGACAGGGGCTAACCCTCGGGTGCCGGTGGTGCCGGATGCATTTTTGAGTTTGGGGGTGCCTCGGCAAAAGGATGGTCAGTCTCGCAATAGTTATGTGCTGTGGGAAGAAGAAGATGTGGCACCAAGCTTGGTTTTAGAGGTTGTATCTCATACGCCGGGGGGCGAGTACGACAGTAAGCGGGAGATTTATCGCAAGCTGGGCGTGTTGTATTACGTGACGTACAATGCTCGGTTTTGGCAGCGGGATGGACATTTGCCGCTGGAAGTTTTGAAGCTGGTTGAGGGGGAGTATCAGCTACAGGTGGGTGAGCCTTGTTGGATGCCTGAGGTTGGTTTGGGGATTGGGCGCTGTGGGTTGCCGGATGATCCGCTGGGGCGGGAGACGTTGAGTTGGTTTGATAAGCAGGGCAAGCGGATGCTAAGTGAGGCTGAGACTGAGCGTCTGCGAGCAGAAGAAGTGCAGCGGCGGGCGGAGCGCTTGGCAAAGCGCTTGCGGGAGCTGGGGGAAGAGGTCTAATCCATTGGCGGAAAAGAGGTTGAGAAATATCAAAAAAGGCGGAATTTCGGCGAATGTAGCTTTGTGAAAGCTGAGGCGGTGAGGCCTATTTGGGGGCAAGCCTTTCAAGAGAACTTCGAGGAGATTGCTTGGCAGCAACTTGGGGAGATTTGGGTACAGGAGTTTCACACCAAAGGAGCTTTGCTGATGTTAGATCGCATTGACTGGGAGGGACTTTATATAATGCGCGGCGACGTGGAAGCAGTAGCAGCAGCCCTGCATTTTGTCGGCGAGGTCGGGGTCGGTAAGGTCGCCGCGTACAACCTCTACGTTTAGGCCCTGAAGGTTGGCGAGGTCGCTGCTGGGGCGGGCTAGGGCGCGGATGGGGTGGCCGCGATCGAGGAGGAGGCGGGTGAGGTTTGCGCCGACGAAGCCGGTGGCGCCGGTGATGAAGATGCGGTCATGCATGGGTGCGAAGTAGCTACTGCGCTGACTCTAGCAGGTGTCTGGTACAACAGCAGGTGTCTGGTACAACCAAGACACCTGTTTTTGACGTTTACTGCAAGCCTGTTTCAGCGCTTCACAA
>CALECT010000009.1 GCA_937949725.1 uncultured Pseudanabaenaceae cyanobacterium | reverse complement strand
ATCGGCGAAGTCTCCCGCCCCGGCTTCTATGTCCTGCAAACGGGACGCGTCTCCGAAGCTCTCCTTGCAGCAGGGGGTAGCCTCAACTCTGCGGATCTGCGAGCCGTAGAAGTCCGCCGCAGCCTCAGAGATGGCGTGATCGCATCCGAGCAAGTTGATCTCTATTCCCCACTGGCCGCCGGAACGCCACTCCCCAAAGTCCGCCTAGAAGAGGGCAACATCGTCTCGGTCCCCAAGTTGATGGATGTGGACGTCGCGGACTATGACCGCACCCTAATCGCCAAGTCAACCCTGTCCAAACCCGATATCCGCGTACGCCTGCTCAGCTACGCCGCCGGTGGAGCCACCACCCTGACATTGCCCAGCGGCAGCACCTTCCGCGACGCCCTCAACGGTGTTCCCCTCGACACTGCAAATCTCCGCTCTGTCGCCCTCGTGCGCTACGACCCCGACACGGGCGAAGCGAAGGCCCTAGACATCAACGGAAAAGACGCCCTGCTAGGCAATCCCAACGCCGATGTCCCCCTCCGGGATAACGACGTGGTCGTTGTCGGCCGCAACATGGTCTCCAAGATTAGCTCCGCCCTCAACACCTTTACCCAGCCTTTCCGAGATGTTCTGGGCTTCCTACTGTTCTTCGATTCCATCAGCGATAGCGCCTCGAACCTCTTTAGGCCTAGCAATCGTTAGATCAAGGGTTAATCCCAACGATTAACCCTTCACTCGACCAGCGCGAATTCCGCCAGTCCGCCCCTCCGCCTCCGAACAGCACCACGCCCCTCCCCTCCCCTTGCTGCCATGTCCTTCGTCAAGCGCTACCTCATCGCCCTCGGCAAATACAAGTGGATTCCCGTGGCCAGCATTGCCACCACTACTACCATTGCCGGGCTATTGAGCCTAGCCCAAACCGAGCCAGCACCTCAGTTCCAAGGTCGCGGAGCCTTGACCCTGAGCCAACCCTCCGCAACCTTCTCCGAAACTGGCAGCCAAATCCAGCAAGCCGGTCAACAACTCACGCGGGAAGTCCTCCTGGCGGACAACATCATCGAAGCCACGGCCCAGCGAGCAGCATTGGACCCCGAAGCCATGGTGCGCAAACTTCAGGTGGCCGTACAACAACCCAACCCTGAAGAGGAAACTCCTTTCCTGGTGGGCATCAACTACGTCAGCGGAACCCCCGAAGAAGCCACCATCGTGGTGGAAATGCTGATGGAGAGCATGATCGAGCAGAGCCGCATCATCAACTCCCAGCGCCTTGTCTCCCGCATCGAAGAAATCCAAAAGCGCCTGCCCGATGTCACCCAGGAGCTACGGGCAGCAGAGGGAAAACTCCAAAATTACAACCGCCGGGAAGAAGCGGACATCCTCGCTGCCCGTAGCGGCAGCCTTGTGGGAGCCCTTGCCGGAGCAAAGGAGCAGCAGCGCCAAATTCGCCTAACGCTAGAAGGCGTCAGTGCTCAGATTGGAAGTCTGGAAAGCCGCTTGGGCCTCACTGCCGACCAAGCCTACGTCTCCTCTGCCCTCAGCGCCGACCCTATCATTGCCAATCTGCGCGCCCAGATTTATCAAACCGAGTCCCAGCTCAACATCCTCAGCCGGGACCTACGGGCTGAACACCCCGAAATCATTGCCCTGCGAAATCAACTCAACGCCCATAACGACTTACTCCGCCAGCGGGCCAATGAGGTAGTGGGTGGCAACGGCGTCACGGCTTCTATCGCTGTCTCCGGCACTGCTCCCCTGCTGCGCCAAAACAGCAGCCTCGACCCCACTCGCCAGCAACTCGCCAATACCCTGGTGAGTCTACAAACCCAAAAAGACACCCTGGAGCAGCAGTACCAAGCCGCGCTACAAACGGAACAACAGCTGCGGGGAGAGTATGCCTCCATTCCAAACAAGCAGCTAGAGCAACAGCGCTTAGCCCAGGAAGCTGCACTGAAAAAGTCTCTCTATGACCGCATTCAGGCTGCCCTAATCGACGCCCAAGCTGCAGAAGCTGAAACCAGCACAAGCCTGCAAGTGGCAAGGCCCTTCAGCGTCGAGCCCATGGAAGTGGCCGCCCCGATCAATCCCATCGTATTTATGTTGGGTGGCAGCGGTCTAGGCCTACTAGTGGGCGGTGCTTTGGTGTTCCTGTTTAGCATGCTGGAAGGTCGCTTCTACACCAAGGAAGAAATCCAGGAAGCCCTGCGCCAGCAAGGGGCTCCCATTCTGGAAATGCTTCCCCTGGTGGACATGCGTCTGCCTGTGGGAATGGAAGACGATGGCCGCACGGTAGCTGTGATCACCGAGGAAGGCTCGCCCTATCTCAATGCCTATGAGCGCCTACGCAGTACGCTGCGGCGGGTGGGAGGAAAGGGTGCCAAGGTTGTTTTGGTCACCAGTTCTGGAGCCCAGGAGGGTAAGACCCATTGCGCGTATAACTTGGCGATCGCCTCTGCCCGTGCTGGCAAACGCACCGCTCTAATCGAAGCCGACCTGCGCAAGCCTTCCCTAATAGAATCCCTCGGCGTAGCTCCAGACATCGGTGCGACCCTAGAACCCTTGCAGTACTACGGCAGCACCAGCGACTGCATTCGCCTTGTGCCCAGCCTGGAGAATCTCTACATCGTCCCCAGCACCGGCCCCCAACGCCAGCCCGCCGCTATTCTCGAATCCAGCGAGCTTAAGCACCTCCTGGAAGAATGCCGGGGCCGCTTCGACTTTGTCGTGGTCGATTCTCCGTCCATCCTGCGCTACAACGATGCCGTACTCTTAGAACCCATGGTGGATGGCTTTATCGTCGTTACCCGACCGGGGCAAACCAAGGAAAGCCTGCTGAGCGAGACCTTAGAGGTGGTCAGCGAGAACCAGATTCCCTTCTTTGGGGCTGTTATTAATGGGGCAGATATTCCCGTTATTGATGACTTTAATTCGGACCATGATGATTTCGGCGGACTGGATGAGGATGAATTCTTAGAAGGGGTTGCAGGGGCTTCGGGTGGTGCTTACAACGAATTCCAGGAGTTAACTCCGCTTTAAGCTTTGATGCAATTCCCATTATTTCCCCATTGTCTACTGGCCAAATCCTGTCATTGCTACAACTTTGCTCAGGCCAAAACTTAGGGCATCTGCCTGAGTAACTCTAGCTGCTGTTGCTAACAGATTCTCTTCACTCATCCAAGTTTGATGATTCTTTTCGGGCTGGGCCTGAGCAGTATGAGGCATTTGGGCCACTAGCACTTTGCCATTGGGGATGTACTCTTCCATGGCTCGCTTCACTGCCTCGAAGCGACGGTCCTGATCTCGGCGAACATTTTGATAGCCATTGCCTAAACCCGGTGCATCCCAAGCCTGACGTTCGGGATGCCAGTAGGACCAAGAACGCGCTTCCTTAATCTGTTCCTCAACATCCTCTTCTAGGCTACGCATTTTAGTAAGGCGATCGATATATCCTCCCTCAGCGAGTCCCGCCGCTTCACTCTGGTTAATTAGATCCAGACCATTGAGAATTTCTAGAGGAGTCAGCACCAAGCCTTTTTCCTGGGCTTGATGCTGAAGCTGACGATAGAACCCCCGCAGTCGCTGCATTTGCTCTTGATCTGCGATTTCTGGCAGGGACTGAGCAGCGGCAACATCACGCTTGGCCGTGACAGAAGCTTCTGCCCGTACATCGCTGGTGCGTTCGAAGGGGAAATGTTGGTAGCTGAACGTGCCAAAGTTATCGGCTCCATTACCGGGGTCTTGGTGCCAGTAGTAAGCAGAATTCTTGGCACCATCGGGCTGGCGGGTGCCTTCGGCATTACCGATCACCACGGCAATGGGAGAGTCAGAACCTTGCTCCCACCATTGGGCTGGGATGGGGTCTGTACTAGATTTTGAAATGTTGGATGTACTAGGGGCGATCGCCTCCACAGCTAAGGCACTAGCTGAAGCAATGGCAGATTTATCACTCTTCTCCACTGGAACCGTAACGCCAGCCCCCTCCCCCGGTCGGTCAGCATAGGACTTCACCACCACCGACGAGGCAGCGTAGGAGACTTCAGCATCACCATTGAAATAGCCAATGGCTGGAACAGTCTGACTGACCCCAGTCTGATTGCTCCGAGACGTATCTAGGTCAAAGGACAACGCAGTAATGATTTCCGCCTGGGCCGGAGCCCCAAAGGTCACCGCAGTCGCACTCCCCAGAACCAACAAAATAGAACGCTGCAACAACTGCTTAACCGGCAAAGCACAGTAAGAGAAACGAGTCATTGCGGCCAATAACAGAGTGGAACTGCCCATGGGTTAAATCTCCTTCGGTCTTGAGAAGCTGAAATGAATGTCATCTAGATGGCGTTAGTTCAATTGCCATAGGAGCATATTAGTACAAAAGAACTAAAAATGATTTTTGTACTAGATTTATCCATTCAGCATTGCTACAAGTCCATCTCCAGCCAGACAAATCAAACGCATCGGACGATGGCAAACTGTAGGTTTTTCCAAAAAGTTTTGACCATTTGCCCAAGATGGAACAATGAGGGGCTTTCCCAATTATTAGAGAGCGTCCTATGGTGGACTGAGGCCATCAAACAGTTGCGCCATTAGCTATCGACACCTGGAGCAGGATGCAGGTCGCAACGTCATCCCATTGGATCGAACCAAATATTGAGAGCTGCGGAACCATTCTCTCGGCAGAAACCTCCGTAGGAACTGCGATCGCCCTGCTCCAGTCTCAACCGGAGGGATGTCTCTGGGTGAGTCACAACAGTGAGTTGAACAACACAAAACCTCCCCATACCTCACAGATCCAGGGCTATATCACAGCCAGTCAACTCTTAGCCGTCATCGCTACGCCAACCAAGACCAATCCCCTGGAACGAAATCTGGGAGAGATTGCACAGCCGAGCCCTGTTCTGCCAAGCCAGAACGAAGCTCTTGCACCAACACTCCAAACCGCAATTCGAGCCCTGGCGGATAACAATGCACTCCGCTTTCTCGTCGTAGATGACCAGGATCAAGTTCTGGGCCAGCTCTCCCGCGAAGCCCTACAGCAGGCCGTAATTGACCAGCTCATGCTGTCACGGCAAAGCCCCCCAGGCATGGCTCAGCCCACCGAAATGGTTCAACCCAGCCTGGCTCCTCCTCAGCCTCAAATCGCGGGCACAATCTCACCTCCAGCCCCCCCAGCTCTCCAAACCGCTCTCGACCAGCTCAGCCAGGCTCTCAAAGCTTTGGAAGTCAATGGTCAAGCAGAATCCAGACTCCAGCACCGCATTGCCTTTGAAGCCCTCCTCACCCAGATTTCCGCCCAATTTCTCAATTTGCAAGAAGGTGAAATTGACCAGGCGCTTCACCAAGCCCTAGCTCGCACCGCCACCTTCACTGACTGCGATCGCGCCTGCATCTTTCTCTACAGCCATGACGGCAGCGAAGCCCACTGCCGCCACGAGTGGAACCGCGACAATATCATCCCTTTCACCAAGCCTCTGCGCTCCATTCTGCGCCACACCTTCCCCTGGTCTCTGGAACAGATGCAACAGCAACAAGCAATTCACGTGCCCGACGTGACAGCCCTACCCAGGGAAGCCGCACCGGAGCGCGAAGCAGCCCAAAAGCTCCAAGCCAAATCCTATGTTGTACTGCCGATTCGCTTTCAAAATCAGCCCCTAGGTTGGCTCGCATTCTATGCGGTACATCAGTCTAAAACTTGGGCACCCGCAGACCTCAAGCAATTGGAGACGCTGAGCAGCATCATCGCCGGTGTTATTGCTCGCCAGCAGGCTGAAGCGGCATTGCTCGAAAGCGAAGCCAGATTTGCGCAACTGGTAGAAAATCTCGATCAAATTTTCTTTATTTACCAAGCCGATCCTTACCAACTGCTCTACATCAGTCCCGCCTATGAGCAAATTTGGGGCCTCGACCGTCAAGCGCTATATGAAGAGCCAGACCACTGGTACAACAATGTCCACCCCGAAGACTACGAGCGAGTCAAGCTGGAAATGGAGCGCCGCCGTAGCGAGGGCGTTAGCGTTGACTTGGAATATCGCATTCTCCATCCCAATGGTGACGAGCGCTGGATTCGCTCCCGTAGCTTTCCTCTGCGGGATAGCGCAGGTCGAATCTATCGCCTAGCGGGCATTGCCGAGGATGTCAGCAATCGCCACCGCTACGAGGCAGCCTTAGCCCTATCCGAAGAGAAGTTTTCCAAGGCATTTCGCTTAAATCCCATTCCCATGTGCATCACAGTGATGGGGGAAGGCCGCTATCTGGAAGTCAATGATGCCTTCTGTCAGGCTTCGGGCTTCAGCCGAGAAGAACTAATCGGTCAAACCGTCTGGGAGCTAGACATGGTAGTGGACCCATCCCAGTCTGCTGTATTGCATGAAATGCTGGTCAGCCAAGGTAGTTTTCAAAATAGGGAACTACATAGCCGCGATCGCCAGGGCAGAATTCGCATTTCCCAAAGCTCCGGCATTCGCTTCAAGGTAGATGGTCAGGACCGCGTCCTTACCATTTCCAGAGATATCACCGACCAGCGCCAACAGGAAACCCAGCGCCAGCAAATGGAGCAAGCTCTACGCCAAGCCAGCCAGGCAGCGGAAGCAGCCAACAAAGCCAAAGGCGAGTTGCTAGCCATGGTGAGTCATGAAATTCGGACTCCCCTAAGCGCAATTCTCAGCATGAGCGATCTACTCATAGAGGAGGGGCTAGACCCTCAACAACGGGAACATATGGAGGTATTGCGTCAAGGCGGGCGTGAGCTCCTATCCATGGTGGATGAAGTCCTAGACTTCTCCCGACAAGAAGCCCTGGAAGACAATCCACTCTCCCTGGATATCACCCCCTTTGAACTCACGAATTGCGTGACGGAAGTGCTGGAGCTGTTTTGCCCCCAGGCTCAAGCCAAGGGTCTAACTTTGCAGGCCGAGATTTCTCCCTTAGTGGAAACCACCATGGTGAGCGATTGCAAACGTCTCAAGCAAATTCTCAAAAATCTACTGAGCAATGCGATCAAGTTCACCCCTAGCGGACAGATCACAATCTTAATTAGTCCCTGTGAAATCAGGGCTGATGACTTGCTCTTCTCAGTGCGTGATCCGGGCATCGGCATTAGCCAAGCGGGCCTAGACGTGCTATTCGAGCCCTTTAGCCAAGCTGATGCTTCCATCGCCCAGCGTTATGGCGGCACCGGTCTAGGGCTCAATATTTGCGATCGCATCGTTCGTCGTCTGGGGGGCAGTATTTGGGTGGAAAGCGGTGGCAATATCGGCGGTAATCCTCCAGAAGGCTGGGCCATGCGCCAGGGGAAACATAAGCCAGATAATGCGGAAGTCTTCTACCCAGGCAGCCATTTCTACTTCAACCTGCCGAGGCTGCTAGCTGCTGAAACAGCAACTCCGGCTCAGACCAGCTCTGTAGCATCCGTGCCGATTGTTCCCACTTCCCAAACAACGCCCGCCTCAACTCTCCCCCCTGAACTTCCACCAACCTCGATCAAAATATTGCTCGTGGAGGACAGTGAACTCAACCAGCAAGTTGCTCAGCTCCTGTTAAAACAAATGGGTTATGAGGTCGACATTGTTAGTAGCGGAGACGCTGCGATCGCAGCCTTCAACCAACAGCCTTACGATCTACTTTTGTTAGATCTCAATCTCCCCAAAATCAATGGCTATGAAATTTACCAACAAGTGAAAGCCTTACCTCAACAGCCCTGGGTGATCGTCATGAGCGCCGCAGTGGATCAGACCAGCCGTGATCGCTGCAACAGCCTGGGCATGAATAACTTTGTCCCGAAACCCATTGCTCGCGAGGCACTCACACTTGCCTTAAGCCGGTTCTGGCAACAACGCCAGAACCAATCCGTATCTCGCAATGGATTTCCCTCGCTCTCCAGCCAGGCTCCCTCACTCAAATTAGGTCTCTTTAATGAGGTTCGACAGCTCTGTGGCAACGATCAGTCTTTCAAAGATCTCCTCCTCACTTACCGAAATGATGCTGCTCTGCAACTTCAAGCCCTAGCAAATGCACAAGTCGAGAAAAATGGTCTAGCGCTCTTTGAAGTACTCCATAGCTTGGGGCCTGCCACATCCAGCCTAGGGGGAGCAAGCTTAGCGGAATTGTGTGCTCACTTAGAAGGGCAACTACGCAACCATGGCTTTTATCCCCTGGAACCTGGACAGCAAGGAGAAGCAACCAATGTGGATTGGACTGCTATTGCGGCTCAAGTGAACGCGATCGAAGCAGAATATCACCGCCTCATCGCCGCCATGGAATTCCAAACCTGGGAGCTAGAGCAATCCTAATCGGGTAGAGTCTCCCAAATTTCGGGCGCGAGGCAAAATAATTAGCTACAATCCCTCCCCGAAAGACTACGGATTCTGCTCCGCCTACTGGAACAATAGATTGGCTGATGGAAATGAAACCATTAAAAGGCTACTTTTATTGGGTCTGTGATTCCAGAAATGGACATCCCTACCCGTTGTACATCTATGGATACGCCGATGGACTGGTCTATTTTTGCTCTGGGAATGTCGCTCGGAGATGCCCCGTTTAACGGCTATGGCACTGCTCCTCTCTTGCTAGCGAGCGTCAATTTTACAACCTGGATCCAAGCCATTATCCTCGGCCTCGTCCAAGGCATTACAGAATTTCTGCCCATCAGCAGCACCGCCCATCTGTTGATCTTTACGGATCTCCTCGACTGGCGTGACACCTGGGATAAAGCCGCCACCGACGCGATTCAATTTGGTAGCGTCCTCGCAGTGGTGGGGTATTTCCGCCAAGACCTCAAGCAGATCCTAAGCGGCACCTGGGCAGCCATTCAAACGAAGGATTGGCAGCGAGAAGAGTGGAAAATCTTCCTGGGTATTGCGGTGGGCACCATCCCAGCATTAGCAGGTGGCCTCGCCTTCAAGCTCCTCGACATTGAGCTAGAAAGCAGCATGATTATTGCCGTCATGTCCATCGTCATGGCGATTTTGCTGGGTCTTGCTGAACAATATGGTCGCCGTAAGCGGGGCTTTGATCAGCTCAAGATTTCCGATGGTGTCCTCGTGGGTCTGGGTCAGATGTTGGCTCTGCTCCCCGGAGCCTCTCGCTCCGGCTCCACTCTCACCACCGCCCTATTCCTAGGGTTAAAGCGCGATACCGCCGCCCGCTTTTCGTTCCTCCTAGGCATTCCCACCCTCACCATCGCCACCTTGGTACAAGCCAAAGATGTCTTGGATAAGGGCGATATGTGGCTGCCCCTACTCATCGGCATTGTTTCCACGTTTATTTTTTCCTACCTATCCATCGCCTGGCTGCTGAAGTTCCTGCGCCAGCAAAGCGCTTGGGTCTTCGTTTGGTATCGCCTGGCCCTAGGGGCAGCCTTGCTCGCGACCATCTTTGGTGGACTCTTGCAGGCCTAAAGCTTCCCCAATCAATCACCCCAGAGTGATAAAGCAAAATAACGAAGCGTTATCCCCCGAGTCTTGAGCGGTCAAGACTCGGGGGATTCGCATTATGGTGGATAAACAAGCTTTAGCTGCCCCAGCAAAGACGCGCAACGAGAGACGAGACCGCTATGAGTCGAGCCACCCTCCAGCCCGCCCTGATTACTAGGGTTTTGCCCGATTCCATTGGCGAAGACATCGGCTTTGAAGCGGGCGATCGCATCCTCTCCATCAATGGCGAGAAACCCCGAGATTTAATCGACTATCGCTTCCTCTGTGCCGATGAATGGCTAGAGCTGGAAGTCATCGACGGCAGCGGCGAAACCCACCAGGTGGAAATTGAGAAAGACTACGATGCAGACCTAGGTCTCGAATTTGCCAATGCCCTGTTCGATGGCCTGATTCAATGCAACAACCGCTGCCCCTTTTGCTTCATTGACCAGCAGCCCCCCGGCAAGCGAGAAACCCTCTACCTCAAAGATGACGACTATCGCCTCAGCTTTCTCTATGGCTCCTATCTAACGCTGACAAACCTCACGGAGCCCGAGTGGAATCGCATAGAGCGTCTGCGCCTCTCCCCGCTCTATGTCTCCGTCCATGCCACGGAGCCGGAGGTGCGAATTCGCCTGCTAAAGAACCTGCGGGCTGGAAAAATCCTGGAGCATCTGCGCTGGTTCCAAGCCCGCCAGCTCCAAGTCCATTGCCAAGTCGTGGTCTGTCCCGAAATCAACGATGGCGAGCATCTACGCCGCACTCTGATGGACCTCGCTGAACTCCATGAAGGGGACATTCCCACGGTGATTTCTGCGGCAGTGGTGCCAGTAGGGCTAACCCGCTTCCGCCCCGACGAAGATGAGCTGCGGGCCATGAAGCCGGAAGATGCGCAGGCAGTGATTGACCTGGTTCAGCCCATGCAAGGGGAGTTTCGCGATCGCTTCGGCGGCAACTTCGCCTGGCTCTCCGATGAATGGTTCCTGATTGCTGGGCGGGAACTACCTTCGGCTAAAAGCTACGAGGATTATCCCCAGCTGGAGAATGGCGTGGGCTCCATTCGCAGCTTTATTGACGAGTTTCAAGCCAAGGCGGCAGAACTGCCGGAGGCGATCGCCCCGGCCCGCAGCTTTACCTGGATCGTTGGCAACGTGGTCGAGAAAGCATTTGCTCCCATCGCCGCTGCCATGAACCAAGTGGAAGGCCTCCATGTCACGCTGATGGGCTTAGCAAGCGCTTACTGGGGCCAACAGCTCACCGTGACCGGTCTCCTTACGGGGCAAGATCTGATCGACCAGCTCCAAGTCAAGGCAAAGGCTGGACAACTGGGAGACGGAATATTGCTGCCCTCTGTCATGCTCAAGCCCGGCGAACGCCGCTTCCTAGACGACCTATTAGTCGAAGATGTATCCCAGGCCTTGGGTATTCCAATCCTGGTAGCAGAGGGCATTGAAGGCCTGTTGGCAGCCTGCGTGGAACAAGCAGAATCCACAGGACTGACAGGCAATATCCAGGGCTACCTCAGCGAATTACCAAGCCTCTAGCCATAAAGGCTGCATGGAGCAATTTCTGCGGCCCAAATCGCCCTCACTTTAGATACGCCTCTTTATCTATCGATGAAATGATCTAAAGGCGGAGCATCAGCCAAAAGGTAGACCAGACGGGGGGCGAAGATTTCTCGGAATTCCTGAGAAATCATACAGATTGCCGTTATTACCTTCTGTAAAGTGGGTATGAATTAGAATATTCATTGGCCAAAGCCTACCCCTGGCGTTCCATCTATCGACCTGCATATGAAAGCTTTTCAATATCTTGCGGCCCTTGGCCTCGGCGCGGCAGTCACCCTGGGAGAGACAGCGCTACCAGTCGTAGCTCAAACAGCCCCCGTCGGTGCCTCAGCAGAAATCAAAGCTTCAGAACAGATCACAGCCTCAGCGATCGCCCTCGTTCCCAATGGGCAATCTGAGGCATTGAGCCAGGATCCCGAACAGCCAATAGTCGCCTTGACCACAGCGGGAGCGATGGTTGCAGCGATTGAAGCTGTCCCCCTAGAAGTTGTCCCGGCCATAGTCGCTCCAGCAGACTCAGATATTGCCCAAGCTGACGTTGCCCCTGAGGTTGAAGACGTTGTACCGCAGCCAAGTATTGACGCAGAGCTGACACTCCCAGAACCTGAATTGCCCAGCGTTGGAGCGCCCAACGAAGAGATTGTCCAGCCCGCCCAACCACAACTTGAAACGCCAGAAGTCGATAACTCCTCAGTTCCAGTAGACAGCAATAGCATTGACCCGGTGGAGGCGGAATTTGAACAAGAAGGGAATTCCGTCACGCCCGATGCCACTCAGCCCAACGCTGAAGAAGCTGCCCCTGCTGACGGTTTAAACGAGCCCGCTGGGTCAACAGCGGAAGAGCCAGATACAGAAGTTGAAGAAGAGGGCGTTGTTGCAGAAAGTACTGCCCCCGCAACCACTCTGGTTGATAAGCAGCCCAACCTCTTTCGCCCCGATGAAAGCGATGAAGTCTCCATCGAAGTCAATGAAGCTATCAGCCTAGAAACGGCGATCAACATTGCCCGGCAAAACAGCCCTGGCATTCGCATACGCCAGCTCCAGCTAGAACAAAGCCAAACCGCAGTAGACGAAGCTCGCGCCGCCTATGCGCCTCAGTTCTCCGTCAACGGCAGCTTTGACAATAGCGGCACCATCACCACAACCGATGAGCTCTATCGCGAGCCCGATAACGACTTTTTTAACCAGGGCAACGACAGTAATGCCCGCGATGCCACAGTCTCGCTATCAGGCAATGCCCGCGTTGACTACGGCATCATCGACCCGGATCGAAAAGCCCGAGTCAATGCCGCCAAGATTGCCGCAGAACAAGCCAAACGAACCCTAGAGCAAGACCTATCTGAACTGCGCCTAACGGTCAGCCAAGCCTACTATCAGCTCCAAGAAGCTGATGAGCAGGTCAATATCTCCGAACAAGCCGTCATTAGTGCCCAGCGCAGCCTCAAGGATGCCGAAGCCTTAGAGAAAGCCGGGGTCGGCACCCGCTTTTCTGTCCTCCAGGCTGATGTTCAGCTCGCTAACGAGCAACAAAACCTCGTCAACAACCTCAGTACCCAACAGCAGTCCCGTCGCCAGCTCGCTCAAGTGTTGAGCACGCCGGAGAAACTCAACCTGACGGCCTCGGATCCTGTGGCCAGTGCGGGCACCTGGAACATGACCTTGGAAACCAGCATTATCAAGGCTTACCAGAACCGAGTGGAACTAGACAATCAGCTCCTTCAACGAGATCTCAGCGATGCCCAGCGGCAAATAGCCCTATCCACCACTCGTCCTAGTTTGACTGCTTTTGCCCAGGCCGGACCAGGTCTGCGCTGGGACTTCAACCGAACGAACCCTGATGACGGAGATGACACGACCTCTGGCATCCAAAGGGGTACGTTGGGTTACCAAACAGGCCTACGTTTCCAGTGGTTATTTGGAGACGGGGGTGCCACCAAGGCAGCGGCAAGACAGCAGGCGCTGAACAAGGCGATCGCGGATGAGAACTTCGAAGCCGCACGCAACCAAGTTCGCCTAGAAGTGGAGAATGCGTTCTACGACCTCGCTGCGAACCTGCGTAACATCGTCACCTCCGAGAAAGGCGTCGAGCAAGCCGATGAAGCACTTCGCCTCGCTCGTCTGCGCTTCAAGGCTGGCGTAGGAACTCAAAGTGAAGTGGTAGATGCAGAGCGGGACTTAACAACAGCCCAAGGCAACCGCGTTTCCGCAGTGATCAACTACAACCGTGCCTTGGTGGCGATTCAGCGAGCCATTGGCGAAACACTAGTTGCACCGAAGCTAGACATTCCCGCTTATGTCGATGGAGAGGAGTAATGTTTTCCCTCACTGCGACCCTAACCAACGCAGTTGTGAATCGTGATTGAGAAAGGGAGCCCTGAATATATTCAGGGCTCCCTTTCTCGATTACAGGTCTGTTGAGGAAGGAATTGAGAGGTGACCTATAGTGAAATTCAGGGCTTGACTGCGACAAACGCCAGGCAGATCCTGCTTCCGCTTTAAAAAAATTCCTTTCACTCCTTTACCCAGGCACCATGGCAACTAGCGATGTTCGCGGCCTTTCTCCCAATGATATTCCGCCAAATTTGGGTCAGCATAATCAGCCCAAACTGGGCCTGCTGACGATGGTACGACTGGGAGTGTTCAACATGGGGCTGGGCATCATGTCGCTGCTCACCTTGGGCATCCTCAATCGCGTCATGATTGATGAGCTGAAGGTGCCTGCCTTGGTGACTGCGGGAGCGATCGCGGTTCACCAGTTTATGGCCCCAGCCCGCATCTGGTTTGGCCAAATGTCCGATGCTAAGCCCTTGATGGGCTATCACCGCAGCAGCTACATCTGGCTAGGCATCGCCTCCATGGCAGTGAGCGCATTCATTGCGGTGCAAGTGGTTTGGCAAATTGGCAGTGTCGTTGCCACCCAAGGCTGGGGACCTGCCGCCTATCCCTGGGTGGGGCTACTGGCGCTGGTCTTTGCAATTTACGGACTCGCCCTTTCTTCCACCTCAACGCCCTTCACAGCCCTGCTG
>CALECT010000008.1 GCA_937949725.1 uncultured Pseudanabaenaceae cyanobacterium | reverse complement strand
GGACAATTGAGTTTCGTAATGGCGACCAGATGCCCATGTTGGGATTAGGAACATGGACATCTGCTCCTAGAAACCTGTGTGATACTGCCAGGCGTGTAATCGCAAAAGCCCATCACCGGGTTGGCCTAGGCACATGGAAATATGCCCCTACAGATATATATAGTGCTGTTAAATATGCGATTTCTGTGGGATATCGTCACATTGACTGTGCTCACATCTACGGTAATGAAGCTGACGTTGGTCGTGCCCTTTCTGAGTTGTTTCAGGAAGGTATCGTCACTCGAGATCAGTTATGGATTACTTCAAAACTATGGGGTGATTCCCATGCATCCAAAGACGTCCAATCTGCCTTGGAGACAACTCTCTCAAAGCTGCGGTTAGATTATCTAGATCTATATCTGATTCATTGGCCTGTGGCAATGAAAAAGGGCAGCTCAGGCCCGTTAACTCCAGAGCAACTGATCTCCCTAGACGAGTTACCTATTTTGACGACTTGGCAAGCAATGGAATCCCTGGTGGATAAAGGCTTGTGTCGCCATATAGGTGTTTCTAATTTTAGTATTGCTAAATTACAAAACCTGTTGGATAGTGCTCGAATTAAACCAGAACTGAATCAGATTGAGCTACATCCCTATCTACAACAGCCATTGATGTTAGATTTCTGCGATAAAAACAATATTCATTTAACAGCGTATGCTCCCTTAGGGTCTTCAACTCGTCCTGATGATCTCAAAGTAGAAAATGAACCAATTTTATTAGAAGATCCGACTATTGCAACTATTGCACAGCATTATGAAGCAGTAACGCCTGCTCAGGTTCTTCTTAGCTGGGCTATGCAGCGGGGGACTGTGGTGATTCCAAAGTCCTTCAATCCAGAACGTATTTATCAAAATCTAGCTGCTGCTGATGTTGTTCTAACTCCAGAAGATATGGAAACTATTGCAGCTCTCAATTTAAATCGTCGTTATGTAGACGGCGCGTTTTGGCAGATTCCCGGAGGAGCTTATACAGTAGAAAACATTTGGGATCAATGATACTGGGAGATAGATAGGCATCTCACAGGCTAGTGAATAGGAGTTACGAATAAATGTATTCTAATGCAGTATTCCATTGCTCCAACGTAGAGAACAGTAGGTTTCTGTGAGAGCTACTAGGCTCTATTGGTAGAGCAATGAGGGAGAGTCAGTTGATGACTCTAAAAGTGTATTAAGAGGAGCAAGTAGATAGCCTGGAGGCGCTTATAAGATCGCCCCATACTCAAACTTGCGAGCGTTTTCTAGTCTTTATATGATATAAGTCAGGGCGCAGCGCCACCACAATCGACAAAGCGATGGCTCGGAATCCTAAAACGGAGATAGGTTGACAGATTCCTTATCTAAAGGGACTTGTCTGTCGTGTTCTAAATTGAAACGACGATATGACCAAGAGTAAATAACTCAATTAGCATTGTATTACAGTCTTCAGTCTCCCTTGAGGCTCAGTTTTTTCATTCAGTGATAAAGCAGCAAAATCAATTGAGTGAGTAAAGATGTGTGTAGCCTCCTCCCGCGAAGGGTGGTACCATCATTCATATTCCTACGACCAATGAATTTAATACCCTCAAGATTTTCAGGGATTCATCGGCATTGCTAAAATGAGGAATGGGCAGATTCCTACAAATCCTGCTGGCTATAGCTCGGAAATCAGCAACGGCGATTCATATGTAGCTTGCTCAGATTGAAATTAGTCTCAAGGTACACCGGAATTACCTCTCCTAAGCTTAGGAGAGGTAATTAGGGAGAGAAGCAGAGAGCATTCGTGCAAGTGATCTAAAAGCCTATCTCACTTAACTGACAAAGACATTTGACGGTTGGAAGTGAGGTTTTGTCCTCGAAAGGATAGCTTAGGTAGATGAACTTGCGCTATCACAAGCTCTCAGCTTATGAGAAAGTGCGATGAACTCGAAAAACCTTACCAAGCAGGTCACCTGGCTGCCAGCTATATTCACCGATGGCTTCAGCTTTTAAGTTAGGGTTTTCCTGAAGAAACTCATCAAATGCCCGTTTTTCGCCTTTATTCTCCTTAGCTAATGGATTCCAGTCATCAAAGAATATGATCGCTTCGTCATGAATGAGCGGACCACAAAAATCTAATGCTTCCTTAGCTGCAGAATATAGATCGCAATCAATCATAATCATACTAACTTTCTGAAGATCATGCTTTGCTCTCAGTGAATCGTTGAGTGTCTCAGTGAAGAAGCCGCGAGTTAGAGACACACGTTTCCAGTCAATATCACGCCGGGTTAAAGACGTCACGACTTTGTCATAGTCAGCAGAACATTCTCCTGTTTCCCAATAGTTCTCTTCATCAACTGGGAAACCTTCAAATGAGTCAAAGCCAAAAAGTCGAACATGATTGAGACCGGCCCGTAGCAGCTCATCATACATAATGAGCAAAGAGCTGCCTCGATAAACACCAAACTCGACATAATCACCAATCCCCTCAGAACCTAATGTCTTTTGAAGATAGCTGAGAGCGTCATGAAAATGATGGCGAATCTCGTGCTCGTTTACCAAACCTCCTGAAGGAAGAGGATACCCCCAAGGTTTACCAGAGAGACGCCAACGAAGTAATTGTGAGGACTCTTTTGCTTCTCTCACTGAGGTTTGTAAGGGAGTGGGTAATAGAGAAACTACGTCATGGATAGAACGTCGTAAATTAGTAGCAGGCATGTTATTTTTCTGGGGTAGGTAGAAGTAAACAGAACAATAGAGGTAGGCTGCTTTCAAATTTAAGGGTTTTATATCTGAGTAATAGCCTAATTAGTGAGGGAAATAACAATCACCTAATACTAGATGAAGATTATAGTGATGCCCCTTCAAGATGAATTACATCCTTTGATAGGACGAGGCTTTCACATGATTTATCCCACATCTATAGGCCACTACTAGCTATTGTTCTTGATGCATTCTTCTACTAAATTCAACTAAACCCGGTTTTTTCTGCTAGAAATCATCAAAATAGATTTACGAATCTCTGAATACAGTATTGCTTATTACCAAATCAGAGAGTTCGCCTATTGGGGTATAAATACGAACTTTTCCCTAAAAAGTTTATACTGTTGTATGGCTTAAGTAGCAGATTGTAGTATCAAGAAGGTCCAAAAGCTGTGATGACTATTACGTTCTTCTGAGGCTCAGCGAAACACCCTAAAAGTTCAAAAGTTACCCAGCACTCCAAACTCAAAGCACGGTCAGAATTCTATAGAAGCCACTCAATATTTGGCTTCTAGCGACCCTACGAACTAATGGCATTACCTCTCGTTCAATGACAATCAACAAGTCACCTTTATACTGACTCAGTTATCATTTGCCTCCAGCTGCTTCACCAGGGCTTCTTCAATCCACAATGTTCATTAAGTGTTGATCAAATTTGATGTCTACCAATGCTGAGGTTTGCAATTCCTTTCTTGCACAAGCCTGTATGATTTCACACTCTTGTCTGGCATCGTCGCAACTAGACTAGATGAGACATATGAACTCTTAATCTCATGCACATAAGACTTTGAGGACTTATGTGCGTGAGCATCGTTTATAAGCTAGATATTATTACATTCCTAGCTATCGCAACACAAGGATGTATTGCACTAAATTAAGATAGCTTTGCGACAATAAAAAGCTTCTGCGTATCTATCTGGTGCATTTGATTCAATTCCACGCAATCTCAGAATAGATGAAAACGTTTCTTCGTCAAACCATTGTTTATTGGACTGAGTTTGAAAGTGCTGGACTAGATATGAAACTTTTTGCTGGAAAGTTAATTCATCAAGGTGCACAAAAAAATTAGGATTCCCCAAATCCCCATCGTATTTAGGAATCTCATACTCTAGAATCATATGATTACGAAATGCATTCCAGGTTAATTCAGAGATTAATCGATGGTCCTGGTGTAGATCATTTCGATAGTGTGTAAGAATCAGATCTGGAGAAAGTTCTTTGCTTAACTGATCAAAAAATTCTTTAATTTCTAGCCCAATATATGGGAAAAAACGCTCTCTAAATTCTTGAATCAAAATAGTCTTACTATTAGCATTTTTGAGAAAACTATTTGCACTTTCCAGAGCCTCTTCTTTTCTCTTCTCAGTTGCTGAGAATACAACCCAATGAATATCGACATCTTGAGATTGATCAAGCAGCTTTAGAATGGTTCCACCACAGCCAATTTCAATATCGTCACTATGAGCTCCAAGACAAAGAATCCGACTAAATGGAGGTTTATTCTGATGATTATTGAAGAGTAGTTTTTGCATAGCAATTTTCTAAATAAAATAAATTGGTCTAACAAGTTCTCATGTCATCTTATTTTTACCAGAAATGAGGTTGAACTACAGGGAATCTTAGCCGAAATAGCTAACAGAGGATTTTACAAAAAAATATTCTGATTTGCTCCAATTTAAAATGATGCCAAAGTGTTGTTGGGCCATTGAGGAATTGATTTTTATCTTTAGCTATTTTCTATTTCTTGATCCCTCCAGATGGAGCTGCCCATACAGTCCATGGAGTATTGCCCTTCGCATACATTTCGTCAAATAGTATCTTCTCCTTCAGAGTATCCATACATGCCCAAAAACCCGAATTTTTGTAAGCCAGGAGTTGTTTCTGCTGAATCAATCGTTGGAATGGCTCAAGAACTAGCTCTTCACCGGAATAAATATAGTCAAATATTTCTTTTCTCAGAACAAAGAATCCACCATTGATCCATAAATCTGAAAGTCCTACAGATTGAATATTTTCCACAACTCCATCTTCATTACTTAAAGAAACAACATGGAATGACTGCGAAGGTTGCACCGCCATGAAGCTCGCAATTTTGTCTTGCTGATGAAAATACTTAAGATATAAGTCTAGATCTAGATCACTAAGTCCATCTGAGTAATTCGCGAGAAAGACGTCCTCTCCCTCTAAATAAGGCTTCACTGCCGCAAGGCGTTCTCCAATATTTAAATTTATCCCAGTATCAACAAACGTAATTTCCCAGTCTTCAATATCAGTGGTGTGTAGTTGAACATCCTTACCTCCATTAGACAGGGTGAAGTTATTAGATAAACACTCACTATAATTGAGGAAATAGTTCTTGATATAGTCCCCTTTATATCCCAAACACAGAATAAATTCCTTGTGCCCGAAGTGAGCATAATATCGCATCAGATGCCAAATGATTGGGCGATAGCCAATCTCAACCATTGGCTTTGGAATGGTCTCAGAATGTTCTCTTAGTCGAGTTCCTAAACCACCACAAAATAAGACAACTTTCATTTTATTCTCCTTTGATTTAAAATTTCATATTAACTGAGGATCTAGGAGAAATCTAAACTGACAGCAAAATTCAGATCTCACCTAGATAAATATTGCTCAAGCTTGTTTATTGGCCGAGTTTCAATGAATCTTTAGTAATCCACTATCTGTAAGAGCTAATGCGGCATTCTTGATTGTTGAAAAACTCAAATTAGATCGTTCAGCAATATCGAGCAGTGTGTGCTCTCCATCGGAGAGGTTTAGTACCCATAACATTGCCATGCGATCTGTCGGCGTTGTTTGTTTTCCTCCTAATGTGCTGTAGAGACCACGTTTACCTAATTGTGGCTCACATTTAGGATTAGTGTTCAAGTACGTGCGATTATTTTCTAAAGTATCGAGCACACCCAGATACGTTTCGAAAGAGTTCACTAAGGCAGAAACCCTCACAAAGTCTAAATCGTCCGCGGAGGTGTGGTATTCGGGATAGCTACCAAATGGACTCCTCGTCAGGCTGCCAACGGGCAAATTAAACCCAGGAGAGCAAAACTGTCGCTCGTCATACCCATATGGTGAGAAATCAGAAACGGTGTATTCCTGAAATGAATTTTCCAGGGTGTGGAGTACGGTTCTATCAATTTCCGCATTGCCACGACGACTTTTCTTGTAAGCTAAATTACCCGGATCACCAACATTAGAAACTGTCAACCCATGTTTAATAGATGAAACTTGAGCCTCATTAAGGCTTAACCAAGTGATAGAGCCAATCGTTCCTGGCATAAACAGAAAACGATATGAGTAGCGTAAAGATTGTTGTTGGCTAAGGTATTTGGCTAGCAAGGTTACTAGTGCTATTCCCGAAAGGTTATCATTGCAAAGAGAGGGATGACAACTATGGCAAACCAATAAGATTTCATCGGTTGTGTCTCCAGCTAACAGTAGTTCACCGTAGGTCAGAGATCCCTGTTCTAATGACGAGTCAATATAGACTTCATAGTCACCTTCTGCAAGTGATTGTAGTGTGCGGTCTGACAGGCAGAATCCCCATGTTTCCTCATAGTAAGAGGTTCGATAGGGGATCCAATCTGGCCTGTCTGGCATTGAGAAAAGATGTTCTTTCAACTGAGAAAGGGGCATCTTCGTATGAATTGGAGTGCTGTAGTTCAGCACATGTAGATTAGATGTTTGAAAATCGATGACTTTCTTACCTGTTTTGTCCTTAATATAAGCATCACGAATATTCCATTCCTTGGGCACTGTCCAATCAAAAACTGCTGTTCCGGTGGGAACCTCATGAATCTCGAGGGGAATATGTTGCTGGACAATCTGAAACGATTTTCGTACGCCATTGCCAGTGATGCTCCGACAAATTGGATATAGCTCAGCGATCAGGTTATACATCTCCTGTCCTAAGCAATCTATGTCAATTGACTTTGCATCAAGATCTATATTCATATTCACGGTTCTAGAATACTTGAGGTGTAAGCTATTGCAGATTATATTCAGAAAATTTCTAGAGCTGAAAATGTAGCAGGAATAAAATCTTCATATTCCTGATCTCGACTTGAGATCACACTAATTGGTTCAGGCCAATTGATGTTGAAATGAGGATCATCCCAACGGATCCCTCGAGCAGATTCGGGTGCATAAGATTCTGTTATTTGATAGAAAACTTCTGTATTGTCCTCTAATGTCTGAAATCCATGGACAAATCCTTTCGGTATATATAGAATTTTTCGATTTTCAGGCGTTAATTCGACAAACATCCACTGAAGATATGTTTCAGAGAATGGGCGTAAATCGATGATGACATCGTACAGTCTTCCTTTTGTACAGCTAACCAATTTAGTTTCTGCAAAAGGAGGAAGCTGACAATGCATCCCACGTAGAGTGCCCTTCTTGTTATTGAAGGAAAGACTGCATTGTAATACGTTGGAATCTAAGCCCTTTTCTGAGAGCTCTTCTCTACACCAAGTCCTCGCAAAAAAGCCACGCTCATCTTCTATTTTTTCTGGCTCAATGATGTAGGCACCCTCTAACTTAGCAGGAAAAAATCTCATAGCTATGGGTATATTTTTATTTCAGGAATAGGCACAACAAATTTTCCATTCCATTCACGAATAAAACTCATTTGCTGCATAATTTCATCTTTTACATTCCAAGGCAAAATCATGACATAGTCAGGTTTTGTCTCTCTTATTTTGTCTGGATGATAAATGGGAATATGGGTGCCCGGCAGAAACTTTCCATGTTTATAAGGGTTTCTATCAACCGTGTAGTCTAGGAAGTCTGTGCGGATGCCACAATAATTGAGTAGAGTATTTCCCTTGCCTGGTGCCCCGTATCCAACAATTGTTTTCCCCTCTCGTTTTATCTTGATCAAAAAGTCTAAAATTTTACGTTTTGTTTCTCGAACTTGTTGATCAAAGTGGGTATAACATTCCAAGTTTTTAAATCCAGCGGCAGCTTCACGCTCTCTTAGGCCAATGACGCGATCGCCCACTGGCTTAGAATCATCATCTTTATGTTTGGCATAGATGCGTAATGATCCACCATGGGTGGGTAACTCTTCGACATCGAAGATTGTCATGCGATGGGCGGCAAATATAGTCTCTAGCGTAGTTAGGGTGTGATAAAAGAAGTGTTCATGATAAATAGTGTCAAACTGGTTAGACTCCATGAGTCGCATCAGATGCTGAATCTCTCCAGTAAATACCCCTTTAGGCTTCAGTAAGATCTGAATACCAGCAATAAAATCATTTAGATCGGGGACATGGGCCAATACATTATTCGCCGCGATCAAATCACTTTGCTTTCCCTGAGACACCAGTTTCTCAGCACATTTCTGACCGAAAAATTCATTGAGAGTGGGAATGCCGTTTTCAACGGCAACCTTAGCAACATTAGTTGCTGGCTCAATTCCTAGTACCGGGATATTCTTCTCTACAAAATACTGCAATAGATAACCGTCATTACTGGCAAGTTCAATGACATGACTTTTTTCGTTGAGATTAAACCGCTCAACCACCTGGTCTGTATAGGCTTTACACTGAGCTAACCAAGTATCACTATAGGAGGAGAAGTAGGCATATTCAGTAAAAATATGCTCTGGACTCACATATGCTTCCAACTGTACAAGAAAACAGTTGCTGCAAACCCGCACATGCAGAGGATAAAAGGCTTCCATTTGGTTGCGTTGGTCTGCACTGAGGATGCTTTCACACAGTGGCGACATCCCCAAATCCACTAAAGTATGATTCAAGGGCGTTCCACAAAAGAGGCATTGTGGCTGTTTTTTAGAAGAGGCTGGCACTGTTTCTTGAGTTTCAGTTTGCTGGCTCATATTCGAATTTTAATACAAGTAGTAATGGAAAGATTTCTGAGGCCTTACATTAACTGAGTTATTGCAGCTTCAGTGACTTGTCGCATATTGGCTCCAGATTGGTAAGCCTGAGTCCAAGTAATGATTTGTTCCAACCCCTGATCTAGGGATATTTTAGGACTCCAATTCAGCTTTAGTCGTGCTTTCGCACAATCTAAACTGAGGGAGTGAGCCTCATGGGGATGATAGGCTTCATCCTGTTCCCAGGCTGCTCCGTCTCCCCAGAAACCTAGAAGTTTATCGACGATCCAACCCACAGGTTTAATATCCGAGGCATAGGGGCCAATATTCCAAGCATCAGCAAAGGCTGGACCTTCGTTATAGAGATTTTCGGCCAACGTTAAGTAGCCATTTAGGGCATCTAATACATGTTGCCAAGGTCGGGTGGCATGGGGGTTACGAATGAGGACTGGCTGCTGTTCCAATAGGGCTTGGACAATATCGGCAACTAATCCATTTTGGGTCCAATCACCACCAGCAATAACATTCCCGGCACGAGCTGTGGCAATGGCCACGCCATGCTCCGAATAACGACTGGCATTAAAGAAAGAATTACGGTATGACTCTGTGACTAATTCAGAGCAAGCTTTGCTATTGCTATAGGGATCATAGCCACCCAGAGGATCAACTTCGCGATACCCCCATATCCATTCCTTGTTTTCGTAACATTTGTCTGAGGTTATATTCACCACAGCCCGTACCCCACCCACTTGCCGCACTGCTTCTAGAAGATTCACAGTCCCCATTACATTGGTCTGGAAAGTCGAGACAGGCTCCATATAGGATGTATGCACGACAGATTGGGCTGCCATGTGAATCACAATTTCTGGGTGAAAGTCGATAACAGCTTGACGTAATGCTTCACCTTCACAAACATCACCCATGATAGATTTCATGCCACTGGCGACATTCGCAACCTCAAACAAACTTGGATTTGTAGGCGGTTGAAGTGCATATCCTACAAGCTCAGCACCGACTAGCTGCAGCCAAAGCGCTAGCCAGCTGCCCTTAAATCCTGTATGCCCTGTCAGTAGTACTCGCTTTCCTTTCCAAAAACTAGGATCCATAGCACGATCTCTCAACCTGGGAGTAATGAATCAAGCAGTGAAGTGCATTTTGTAAATTGCATTTCAATAGCTTAGCGAAAATTAAATTTCCTAATATCTCAGAGCTTGCAGCCCAACTAAAATGATGCCTTTATGAAGTTGATTACTCAGAGCGATGAGAAAACGCAAGCAGCATACTGCTCTTAATTTAAAGCTATTGCACTACGGTTAAGGCTACCGAGGCTGAAGCCGCTTATATTTACCCTTCGACAGCCAAAGCTGGAACCTCCTCTGGTTTTGCTTATTCCACAGTCCATGTTGCGCGAGCGAAAAAGCGAGTTCTCTCGCCCTACGTGCCCTACCTTGTTACGAGAGCCTGATCGCCACGATGCTCCATCTATTGGTGCAAGTCACGACCATCTAGGTTCAGAGTGAACCATGGCATCTGAATCAAGACTCCTACATAGTGCCCATTATTCGTTGGCTACAAACTATCGAGCTCCAGCTATTGATTTTAGACTTGTCGATGTAGTGCTTTCCTGGCGTCTAGGTACTGGTCTGCTTTGTGGGGAAGAATCGCGACACACCATATTAAGTAAGGCTTTTGAGAATCTATCTAGTGAAAGGGATAATCCTTAGGCTGGACAGGCCTTTCACCTCATGACTCCCCACTTTCCAGGCCAGTACCATCGACCCACCTCCATCGCTGCGCCGTCATAACCTCGCAAACCTTCTTTAAGAACAACAGGTTTCTAACTGGAAGCAGTGTTGCGCAGCGATAATTGCCATGAATTAGATTGAACCAAATGCTACTGGGCTTTTGCGAAATAAGAGAGGAGGTTCACATAGGCTGCCTGATAGTAGATGGCAGGCTCTGTGATTTCCCAGGGCGCCTGAGACTTGGAGCCTAGGCCTTTTGTGACAATGTTCCAATCTTTAAACGCTTTTTGAACTGGCTCACCGTAGGGGGGGGAGACATGTTTGGCACTGTAATACTGATTGGGACCGCCAGTGACAAAGCCTGGGGCAGGTCCGTAGCGGGACTTTTCTCCGTCATAGGGGCTCTTGGGGGGAAACCAGCCATGGTAAAGATGCATCACGCTTTTCTCTGCACCAGCATTGATTCCCTTCTCTCCCATGTTGCTGAGGTAGACCCAACCTAAAGGGTTACGACCATGGAAGTAATGCAGATATTCTTCCGCATTGCCCTGGTAGTCTGCGGGGGAGAGGTTTGTGAGACCGAGTTCTTGGCCCAGGAGGAACATCAGGCCCCAATTGGCTTTGCTTTGGTTGGAGCCCCAGTGGTAGTGATCAATATAGGCCCGGTAAGGATCTTGACCTTGGTTATCCAGGTTGTTGATGGGTCTCAGTGTCTCTTCTAAAGAAGCTTTGAGCGTTGCTAGGGTGTCTGGATTGGCTCCAGGCGTTCTCGCATAGGTGATGTAAGCCAGGTTCTTGTAAGGATCAAACCAATCTTCTGCCAGTAGAGCTTCTTGGCGACCTTGGTTTTCAAAATAAGTTCGGTAGGGCTCAGCTTGGGTCGCTCGATAGAGTTCTGCTGCTGCCCATTGTCGCAAGATGGGGTCTTCGCCTTCTTCATTTGCTTGGGAAGCAGGGCTCAGCTTCTCTTTGTGGCCATGGTCTTTGCCATCAACAGGAAAGCGTTCGGGGTGTTGCTCTAGAAATTGCCAGGCTTGTTCTGCAGCAGCCAGGAGGCGATCGCTATAGCCAGGATAAGCCGCTTCAAAGGGCTCAAAGATGCGCGAGCCGTTGGCGGTACCCACCACAAAGGCAGCCGTTCCCCAGGTGGTGGGTTCAGTGTAGTAGCGCCGCCCGTGGTCATCTTGGGGATAGTGATCTTCTAGAACTTGATTGGCCACCCGGTTGGCGACTGCGCCATTGTCTAGCTGCATGCGCAACATCCAATCCAGTTCCCACTTGATCTCATCCAGGAGATCGGGAACACCATTGCCGCTTTCGGGGATATTACTGTTGTCGCCAAAGGCTGAGGGATTAGCCTCATAGGCATCCATCAGATTCCATAGTGTCTTGGCAGTGAAGGGTAAGTATTTGTTGTAGTCTCCTGCGTCATGCCAGCCACCATGGACATCCCGAGCTTCTTTCCCATTGCTGTAGCGAGCGGCAAGGCGGTCTTGGTGGCGACCAATATGGCAGGGGGGATGGGACCAGTTTCCTCCAAACTCTGAGGGAATCGCAGTCCCGCAGCGTTGGTAGTAAAACGCTTTGACCGCAGCCGTGAGTACAGGACCATAGGGATTGGCCTGGATCTCAAAGCGATGGGAACGCTGATGAGTCTTGGGGTCGTATATGTAGTAGTTACCCGGCGTTTCCACAGCGGAGAAATCGCCGGACCAGACCTGGTCTCCCGATGAGGGATCGATCGCGTTTTGCTGCCAAGGGATGAGTTGCCCTTGGTAAACGGTTTTGTCGCTGTCAGCTTGGTGGACTTCGAAAATTTGACCGGGGTCATATCTTCGAAAAGCATTTTGCCCCTCCCTAGGATTGGCGAATAGGGCAACTTTCGTAGACTGCGATCGCCAGCCAAATTGATCGACCAGAATTTGCTCGCTGACCCCATTGTTCAAGCCCGCATGATTAGAGTGAGCAGGTTGCAACTGAGGCAGCAAACTCAAACAAAGGGCGAGCAGTAATAGGAGGCAGAAGAGCCAAAGGACTCGGCGAGGACGTTTATACAGCTGCTGTAGCGATCTCATTCACGTATTCCTTCCTCTACCCAAGGTATAGAGGCATCATTTATTACACTCTTCTGACTGGTTGAGAGAAACCAGACTTTTATGCCTTGCTGATTTCCTGAATCTGTCCATTGTTGATGTCTGCTCGATGCAATTTCAAGATTGCATCTCAATTGAAAGTCACGATTGATATATGAAATATAAGTTTTTAAAAAGTTGAAAATTGATGCTCAAAATCCTTCTTTGAAAGTGTAAATCTGGAAAAATAGATTAACTCTTTCACCTGCTTATAAAGATCTTAAACCTCGCGTAAAAATGATTTCAGTACCTACGCAGACCTGGTTGAAAACCCTTAGATTTGGGCTTAAGTCGCTGTTGATACAGTTTGTACTTTGAGTCTTTAAATTGCGTGCATCTACAGAGAAGATTTTTCGCGTCAGGTCTACCTCATTAGTCTCATGAGCTGGCTCTAATCAATGCGTTGAATAGACTAGCACTTTCTAAAGAGCCATCCTATTGCTCCTTTGAGCATAGGTGAGAAACCCAGAACAGAATGGAACTGCATTCTTGAATGGACTTACTACTAGTCCGTAAATTTTCTGGGGAATGTTGCTCTCCCCAAATTGCATCTTCTATTTCTATCATCTGTAAATGTAACTATGGCTCGCCTAAATTTTCTGAATGTTTCCATTGATAACCTGAGCTCGATGGAACTTCTAAACAAACTGGCTCAGGGCGGTACTGTCTATACACCGAATGTGAGCCACCTGCTCCGACTGCAATGGGACAAGGACTTTTATCAGGTGTATCAGCAGGCTGATTTTCGCATTTGTGATAGCCAAATCCTATTGATTGCCTCTCGCTTCTTAGGTAACCCTATCCGCGAGAAAATCTCGGGTTCAGATATGTTTCCTGCCTTTTATCAGCACTTTCGTAATGATAAAAGCGTTGAGATTTTCTTGCTAGGGGCCGCGGAGGGAGTGGGGGAACGAGCTCGTCAGCGCATTAATCATAAGGTTGGGCGCAATATGGTGGTTGATTCCTATTCTCCTCCCTTCGGTTTTGAGGCTGATGAAGAGGAGGGTGAGCGGATTATTGCTCGGATCAATCGCTCCAAGGCAACGACCTTGGCTGTGGGACTAGGGGCTCCGAAGCAGGAGAAGTGGATTCACGCCAATCGCCACCGTCTTCCCCATGTGAAGGTCTTTTTGGCCATTGGAGCTACCATTGATTTTGAAGCCGGTCAGTTGCAGCGATCGCCAAAATGGATGAGTGATGCAGGCTTGGAATGGGTCTATCGCATTCTGATGGAGCCCAAGCGCCTTTGGAAGCGTTACTTCAATGATGTATTGCCATTTGTTTGGTTGATGGGCTCTGAATGGTTGGGGCTCTACCAGGATCCCTTCGCATAAATCTAAGTGCTTACTGGAAAGTTCCTTACCCACTTTTAAGCAGACGCCTTTTTGTCGCAAAAATGATTATTTCTGATTGCCTCTCTAAAGAGAGATTAGGGCAATCGATTCTAATGGTTGAGTGATTGTTAGATCACATTGAATTTGGGAACTGGAGAAGCCTCACCCTTGATAAGAAGCAGAAAGGAGACTTTATCAGCACCATTCCATTTTTCTCTTTGCTGGCTAAGCAGGATTCCCAAATATCAAGTTGGAATATTAAATCAGACAGATTATTTGAATACTTAAATGCTTAGAAAATGGACCTCAGTCTATTCTGCTAGGAATACATAAAAAACTGAATGATTCCAGACTGGAGCTGCTGCCTGCTTTGTAGGCATTTGGGGTGATTTTGGACTATCGATTATTCCGGAATGCACCTCGCAGTCACGCATAGATGTTCAAGAGTGTCTTGTATTAAAAGATACTCACTCCAGGCTCCTCCGTGTATATACTCAAATGGCGATTGAAAGTCGAGACAGTATAGATGTTGATATTAAAGGCTACCTCTCAGCTTTGAAGCGTCGTCGACGCTTAGGCGGAATCGTCTTTGTTTTAACTCTTGCGGCATTTGTTGGACTCTCCACCAAGTTGCCGAGGGTTTACACTGCCGAAGGCAAAATGCTTTTTAAGGGTTTAGACCGTAGTACTTCTTTGGCAGGGGTGGGTTCAGAGGCAGACCAGTTGAAGTCGCTGCTAGAAACCCAGAGCCCCTTGGGGACGGAAAGTGAGTTGTTGACTTCCCACCTTGCTTTGGAGCGTGTGATCAAAGAGGTCGGGATTACGACCGATAAGGGTGAGCTCATTTCCGTCAAGGATTTTCGTAATAATCTATCTGTCGAAATTGTTGGCTTGACCGACGTTATTCGCATTGCCTACGAGTCTAAGGATGCTCAGCAGGCGCAAGCAGTTGTAGATACCTTGATGGCTGTTTATCTGGAGGGTGCTCAGGAGAAGCTGGCTGACGAAACCCGTAGCGCAAGTGCTTTTGTGGCGAGTCAATTGCCTGAAGTGGAGGCCCGGCTACTCCAGGCAGAATCTGACTTACGTCAGTTTAAGGAGGCCCACAATATTGTAGATCTCTCCCAGGAAGCAACTCTTTTGAGCCAGGGATTAGCCGGTCTCAAAGACAGGATGGTGGGGGTCGCGGCGGAATTAAATGGGGTGAGTAGCCAGGCCCAGCAGCTCCAAGACAATCTTCAACTCAGTTTTGGCCAAACTGTTGCGGTGAGTACCTTAAGCAAGTCACCGGAAATCCGTGGTGCCCTGGATGAGCTAACGACTTTAGAGCAAGAGCTGGCAGAAGCACGGAAGATCTATTTGCCTAACCATCCCGAGGTGACATCCTTGATGGATGAGCGGGCGATCCTAGAGGACACAATCTCTTCTCAGGTTGAACAATTTGTGGGGGTTAAGGCAGCTGTCCCCAAAGGGTTACTCGAGGATCGAGGCAACCGAGAAACCCTGTTGGAGTCCTACCTTGGTCTAGAAATAGATCGACTCAGACTGAATGAACAGCTCGCAACTTTGCAGCAAGCCAATGTAGATTATGTGAACCGTGCCAGCCTGTTGCCCCAGCTAGAAGCCAATCAGGCCCAGCTGTTGCGCAATGTCGACGTAGCTCGCACAAGCTATCAGTCGCTGCTACAAAATTACCAAGATGTGCAGCTTGCGGAGAATAAAACCTCTAGTAATGCCGAGATTGCTCAGCCTGCGGTTCTACCGAATAGCAAGGGCAGCACTGGCAAAGTGATGTTTGTCGGTGTCGGGATGATGATGGGCTTGCTGCTCGCCAGCGTGGCCATTGTGATTGCAGAATTGCGCGACAGCTCACTCAAAACCTTGGGAGATATTAAGGGGTCCTTTGACTATCCGTTGATCGGGGTTATTCCCACTGGAATTGTTCCTAACCGGATTTCGACGAGAGAACTGGAACTCCAGCAGTTTAAGCATTTTCTGGATGATGCAGAAGCCTCATTTTTGAATGAAGCCTATTGGATGATTCAGGAAAATATCCGCTTTCTCAGTGCTCGACGCTCATTGAAGACCATTGTGGTCACCAGTGCCGTGGCGGCTGAAGGGAAGTCTATGGTAGCGGCTAATTTGGCGGCGACCATGGCACGCCAGGGACGCCGAGTTTTGGTGATTGATGCTGATTTGCGCAACCCGTCTCAGCAAACAATTTGGAAACTGGGTCCCGAACCTGGTTTGAGCAAGATTCTTCGTCAGGGCTTGAATGAGTTTCAGCCTCAACAAAGTCCTGATCTGGAGAATTTGAAGGTTTTGGTTGCAGGAGATCCGGTCGAAAGTCCTCTGCGCCTGCTGTCTTCTAAAAGGATGTATTCGCTGGTGCGAGCAACGGCTGATTACTTCGATCACATCATTATTGATGCTCCTCCCCTGTTGCGGGCTGCCGATGCACTGCCATTAGGAGGCATGAGTGATGGCATGTTGCTGGTTACAAGGCCAGGGGTGATTAATCGCAACTACAGCGAGATCGCCCAGGAACTCCTGGAAAAACATAATCAGACCATCTTGGGCCTCGTCGTGAACGGGGTTAACGGTGGCTACTTCCCCCAGGCTAAGTCAACCTCAGCATCGCCTGAGCCCCCAGTTCCCATCAGTACTTAACGGGTCGAATAGTACTGCTTTGTCTATTCAGTTGCTGAAGTTTAGTTTTCTTATGATGACCAGTTTTGCTCTGTTGCTATTGGCCCTACTGTTACTGGGCTTTGGTTTCAAAAAACTAGCTGAAACCTCTAAGTTTCAGCTGTTTGGTGAGATGGTGACCCAGGTTAATACCGAGGAAAAGGTTGTTGCCTTGACCTACGATGATGGTCCAAATCCACCCTATACCAATCGGTTGATGGAGGTGCTGGAGCAATTTGGGGTCAAGGCTACCTTCTTTGTGATTGGTCATCTGGTGGAGGAGCATTCTCAGACAGCTAAAGACTTGCAGCTCCAGGGCCATGAGCTGGGTAACCACTCTTACTCCCATCGGCGTCTGGTTTCAACCCCCAAAGCTGTTATTGCCGATGAGATTCATCAGACTGATCAGCTCCTTCAAAAGTTGGGCAGTCCGAGCATCATTCATTTCCGAGCTCCCTACGGCTATAAGCGTATTCGATTGCCTTGGATGCTTGCACAACTCAAAAAGATTAATGTTCTTTGGAATGTTGACCCGCGAGACTACCAAGCTGAAAGTGCTGATGCTGTTGTGGAACATGTCTTGGAGCAAGTTAAGCCTGGCTCCATTGTTCTACTCCATGACGGGGGAGGCGATCGCAGCGTAACGGTGGAAGCGACAGCCCGTCTGATCCCCCACCTACAACAGCGAGGCTATCGCTTCCAAACAGTTTCTGAACTCCTTGCCTTGCAAGCAGGACTGCCCTGAACTCAAGTCTTGCCACGCTTGACTGATTGAAAACTCTGACATTGTGTGACCCTTATGACCCCGTTAATAACGACAGTTCTGTTCATTGCTGCATTGGTTTTGTTGCCCGCCGTAGTGATGCTCACTCTGGAATGCTTTGCAGCATTATTACCGGAGCGACCGTATCCTGAGAATCCTGATGCCCAGCGTCCCAGTGTGGCAATTCTGGTTCCTGCTCACAATGAAATTTTGGGCATTAAGAAGACGATTGACACGCTCAAACCCCAATTGCAGGGGGGAGATCGATTGGTGGTCATTGCGGATAATTGTTCTGATGGTACGGCTCAGTTGAGCCGGAAACTGGGGGCCACTGTGGTGGAACGCCATAATTTAGAAAAGCGTGGTAAGGGCTATGCTTTGGACTTTGGACGGAGCTGTCTGGCAGATGCTCCACCGGATGTCGTGATGATTATCGATGCAGATTGTGATGTACATGCTGGTACAGTTGCTTCAGCAACATTTATGGCCCATGAGTCACAATCTCCAGTACAGGTCACTAACCTTTTGGCACCACCGGCTAACCCCAGTCTGAAAGATCAGCTCTCTTCCTTTGCTTTTAAGGTACGTACTTTTGTGCGGCCCAATGGTGTTGCTCGTTTGGGTCTGCCCTTGACCTTGCATGGTACGGGGATGGCTTTCCCTTGGTCCATTTTTAGTGGCTTGCCCCTAGGGAACAGCAACCTTGTTGAAGACATGCAGTTGTCTTTAGACCTCCTGCTGGCAGGTTATTCTCCCCGTCTTTGTCGCACGGGTCGTGTAACCGGAGTTTTGCCGAGTCAGTCCAGTGCCGCAGCTCAGCAGCGTAAGCGTTGGGAGCATGGCCATCTAGATACCTTGGTGAATCAGTCGCCCAAATTACTCAAGGCCGCTTGGCAGCAAAAACGTCTCGGGTTAGTTGCTGCCACTCTAGATCTTTGTGTACCTCCATTGGCACTTCTGGTGTTGCTCTGGGCTGGTCTGACCAGTGTGGCGCTGGCATGGGGATGGTTCCAACTCCAATGGCTACCTGCCTTAGTCTTGCTCGCTCAAGGTGTCTTGCTCTTGAGCTCTATCTTGTTGGTTTGGCTGAAGTATTGCCGCCATCAATTGCCCCTGAAAGCCTTGTTGGCAGTGCCTTTTTATATCCTCTGGAAAGTGCCGATTTATCTTTCCTTTCTCTTTCAACCTCAGCAAAGCTGGGTTCGGACGAGTCGCGAAGAGGCCTAATCTCCGTCGAGTCTTCTGGAGTTTGCCCTAATTTCTAACGTTTACTTCTCACCCACCCTTCGAATTAGCAATGAACTTTTTTTCTTGTGATGCATTGTGCGAGTCTGTCGCAGCAGCCTTTTTCCCTGAGGATCAGGTGGACAATAAGCTGTTTGAATTAGACGGAAAACTCTGGAGGATTCCAACGATTAATCAGACGACTCCCATTACTGATCTCCCGTTTCAATCCCGCATGTTGGATTTCTTTGAGGGGCAGGCGATCTCCGATGCCAATACTGCTGACGAAGCGGTTGCCCTCAAATATTTGCCCAGAGTTTCCCATGGCATCGTTAGAGCTGAAGAATGGCTTGAGAGAAATCTAGAAAAGACCTACGAGCCTGCACCCACGATTCTCTGGGAGGATTTTGAAAACTGGGAGGCTTTTCTCCAGTCTATTAAAAAGCGTAAGTCAAAGAAGTTCCTGGCTGATTCCCGCCGCCGCCGTCGCAAGCTTGAAGAAGCCGTTGGTCCCTTGGAGTTTGTTCTCAATGACACCCGACCTGGGATGCTCAAGACCTGTATGGCATGGAAATCCCAACAGTACTTTAGCACCGGGCAATTTGATGATTTTTCCCAAGAGGAAAATGTTCGTCTGTTTGAAGAGCTTGTTGAGCGCGGTTTATTGATGGTGTCTAGCTTAAGTTCTGCCGAGGGTCCCATCGCGATCGACCTGAATCTCTTCCATGAAGGTCGTCTGTACTCCTGGATTGCCTCCTACGATAGCGAGTATTCCAACTATGCGCCGGGTCGTCTTCTGTTATTGGAAGCCTTGGAAGCCAGTCTCAATGCTGGTCATCGGGAATTTGATTTCTTGATTGGCAATGAAGACTACAAGTGGATCTATGCAAGCCATGCTCGGTTAATTGGCTCCTTGGGGGTCGCTCCTTTGAAGATTCAGGCCCAAGAGCTAATGGCCTCTTCCGTGAAGCCAGCATTGGCTTGGGGACTTCAGTCTTTGCCTGGTATCAAAGGCAAGCTCAAAACCCTAGCAGTTAACTCTCAAAAAGGGTAATTCTCTAAGCATGGCTACCTTGTTAGCTTTCAAGGTAGCTATGCTTCTTACTCTTTTGATACATGATAATTCTCCAACTTGGAGTAGGCCCCCGATTATGGAAAAACTATTATCAAAACTGGAAAAAATCTTTACGATTGCTGCTTTGATGCACTTTTCGGAAGGGATTATTCCATTGGTTCTCTCGGGGGGAGCCAGTGAAGGAGATGGTGCCATCGCACCTAACACCCAGGCACTGAATGCTGGACTCTTTCTACTCATTTATTTGATTACTTATGTCTTACTCTTTCTTCGATGGAAGCGACTATTTTATGTTTTGACTCAAAATATATATTTGTGCGCCTTGCTCGTTATCGTAAGCTGTTCTTTCCTTTGGTCACTTTTCCCCGACCAAACTCTTGTGGAAAGTATTCGGCTTATTTCCGCTTCTGGATTCGGTCTCTATTTCGCGACTCGTTATCGCATAGAAGAACAACTGGAAATATTTGCCACGCTTTGCACCATCATGGTTGTGACGAGTGTGATATTTATCGTTCTTCCTCCTCGCTATGGCCTTATGGGAGGCATACATGCCGGAGCTTTTCGTGGAATTTATGTACATAAGAACCATTTTGGTTTGATGATGGCTCTCAGCTCAGTCATCTTTTTCATACAACTGATCGAAACTCGAAGGCTTCTATTTAAAATTCTACTTCCTTGTTCTTTAGGCCTAGCTGTCCTTTCTAAGTCCACTGGTGCAGTAGGTGTTGCCCTGATAGCACTCACGACCTGCAGTTTTGTTTATGCCTACAAAATGCTGCGTCTCAAGTTACTGTACTTGATTCCTTTATTTTTTCTAGGTCTAACATCTACAACGGGATTTATAACGTGGGCTCTCGGTAATTTGGCCTTCATTGCTGAGGCTACAGGAGAAGATCTAACACTAACAGGAAGGACCATATTTTGGGCTCTTTTAGTTCGAATGATTCAAGATCGCCCCTGGTTAGGATATGGATACAAAGGGTTTTGGCATGGCGTAGAAGGACCATCAAGGATAATTATCCAGATTACGAAATGGCCTGTTCCTGAAGCTCACAATGGCTTTATAGAAACTGCATTGGATGTCGGCCTTATTGGCTTAGGCCTATTCGTCATAACCTACATCTTGACGATGGTTCGTGCTTGGTACTGTTTGCACCGTGAACCCAGTACCTGGGCTATCTGGCCAATTGCTTTTCTAGTTATCATTATTGTTTGTAATTTAGCTGAAAGCTCTTTGCTTGGGTTTGGATTTTTCTGGCTGATATTCTGTTCAATTGTTTTTTCTTTGCCTATTAAGATTAGAGCCTTGAGAAGACCTCTGGAAGATGATCAGGACTTGTTTGAAGAGCGATCGCCAGACATAAGAATGAAACCGATGTTTCCGTGAAATAAGTTCAGATTTTTCTTGGATAAATTAGCTTTGGTCTAGAAATCAATTCTTCCTTTAACCTTCTCCTCTTTTACTCTCTACAATCCTCTTCGCAAAAATGAAACTGTCCATTAAATCTATTCAGAGGCAATTCTTTGAAACTTGCCAAAATAAATTTCTGAAGACGACTTTTTGGACGCTGTTAACGCAAGTCCTCTTTATGGCGATGCAGTTTGTCTACTTCATCATTATTGCGAAAGCCTTAACAGCACAGGATTATGGCTTGTTTATAGGCATCGCATCGCTAGCATCACTTCTGATCTCTTTTGCCAGTTGGGGGAGTGGTGATGTACTCGTCAAGTATGTTTCCCGTAAACGCGAACTATTCCCTGAATATTGGGGCAATGCTTTATTGACAACCTCTGTTGTTAGCACGATTGTTATTACTCTGTGCTTGATCATAGCAAAACAGTTCTTGCCTAGTTCAACATCTACACTTTCGATATGTTTGATACTATTTGCAGATATTTTTTGCTTGAGCCTATTTAATGTTGCTGGGGCAGCTTTGACTGCAGTAGATAAGCTGTATAAAGTTGCTGGCTCTGACATTATCTACATTTGCAACAAGCTTGTGGCTGCGGGATTATTCTTTCTAGGTGGATGGGGCTCTGATTTTATAACTTGGGCTTGGCTATATTCTGCAAGCATTACTTGCACAGCAATTATTTCTAATCTGGTTGTTGCCCAGTCAATGGGCATGCCAAAATTTAGGCCTCGGCTTATATTAAAACACTTTAAAGAGGGATTTCATTTCTCTTTGAGTTACTCCTCAGATAAAATCAACAACGACATTGATAAAACAATGTTAGCTAGCTCTGCTCCTCTAGCTGCTGGTGTATATGCGGCTGGTAGTCGCTTTCTGTTTGTAGCTTTTACTCCTTTAAAGGTTCTGTTTCAGAATGCCTATATGCGCTTCTTCAAGCATGGTGAAACTGGGATTAAAGGAAGCTTTGGTCTAGCTAAACGCTTACTGCCTGTGGTTTTGGTCTATGGTTGCTTAACAACTGCGGGATTTGTCTTTGGAGCTCCTCTTTTACCCAGCCTCTTGGGCGAATCTTATGCTGATACCGTCACGGTATTGCATTGGCTTGCTCCTTATGTGTTGATCGTGGGATTGCAGTCGATCGCTGCTGACAGTTTGACTGGTGCCGGTTTTCAGTCCTGGCGTAGCGCTATGAATGTAGGAGCAGCATTGCTTAATGTTGGCCTGAATTTTTGGCTGATTCCCCGTTATTCCTGGATGGGAGCGGTGTGGGCAACTCTAGCTTCTGATGGATTAAAACTAATTGTCCTTTGGTTTGCAGTGTTTAGCTTACTTTTCAAAACGAGCAATAAAAGTGCAACTGTTTAGGATAGAAAATAGGTCATCAGGCAAGAGGGTCGTTGCTAAATGATGAATGACTTGGTTTGAATTCGGTGTTTTGATATTCCATTTTTCTGTAACTAGAATTGACTCTCTTTCGTCATGCTATTACTCTCAAAAAGAACACTAAATGTGTTCATAAATGATTGCCAGTTTAGTGATGTTCGTGGACCTTGAAGTTTCAACCTTGCATTGTCTGCATATCCAAAATGCACAAGTCTACGGGCTAGAAGGTGAGCTTAGCTTTCACTATGATCCGATAATTTCGTCTATTTTCCATAGTCCAGAATACGTATCGCCACGTTCAAATGATGTTTGTGATAGCCTCTCCTCAAATATTGAACATTGTTTGATGTGCTGCTGAGTCTTTAGCTGTCAACACTGTTTGAGTGTAATAGGCATGGTGATTGTGCTTCTGAGCAGAATGGTAGTGCTTTGCTTACAGAGTATTCACCTTGCCATCGGTCTCTGCTTCTTGATGACGTTTGAATAAGCTATTTTGTTTTATTCAAATATCAGAAAATAGTTCATCTTTACTTAGGTATAAGTCTTGAAAATTCTGTTTGTTTCAGATGATGATTCCGTCAATTTATGGGTTGCCTCTCAACTCGCAAGAAAATTCGACTCGACTGATATGTTGCGGGTTAAATGGTGGACCGACAACAGCTTAGGTAAGAAATTTAGAAAATTTTTCAAAAATCCACGCAAAATTTTCTCCTATGCTTACCTTGGCTTGAGAATGAAGCTGTGGGATACGCAGCGTGATCACAGAGCTGAAGAACTACTATGGAAACTTACTGAAAAGGAGGGTTCTAGATATTCTCCCAACATTATTGAGGTGGCGGGGAAGGATTTTAATAATCCCGAGAATGCTGAGCTCATACGCTCAATTAACCCTGATCTCATGGTGGTTTGTGGTGGCCCCATCTTGCGAGAACACATTTTTAGTATTCCTCGATTTGGAACCCTAAATGTTCACTTTGGAATCAGCCCTTTTTATCGAGGCAACCACACTATACTATGGCCACTTTTTCATGATGACTTTGAAAAGATTGGAGCTACAATTCATCAAATAGATCGGGGTGTAGATACTGGTGAAGTCTTCGCACGCGTATACCCTGAAATCAAGCCTGATGATGATGAATTTTCCATTGAAATGAAGATTGCAAAGTTGGTCACTGATACGATGACTGACTTGCTGATTTTTGTTCAAAACAATCCTTCAGAGAATCCACTATCTGGAGTTGAGCTTCATGGAAAGGGTGTTCAAATATTTACTAAGGACTTGACGCTATGGGTTGAGGCCAAATACAAGCTGCGTCAACTACTTGGGTCAGCTAAAACTCCTTGTCTTGCAGAACGTCGTGAGTTGTTCTTTTTGGAGCATCAGAGAGTGCTGTCTGAGGAGAATCCCAATGTCGAACAAACACAATCATCATCTCCCGATATCATTGCTTGCTCTTGAATAAGCCTATATCTGAAAAAGTAGGATTTTCCCTAGTCATTGGAGTTGTTGATTGCATCTCATATGGGTCATATTCTCCGCTGTTTTCAGCGTAGAGGCTGCTCTGCAAGCTTTGTCTAGCCTTGCAGAGCAGCCTCTTCTGTTGTAGCCCGTATTCTTGCAGTGGGGAGCTTGCTGGTTTGGAACTGTTTTTGTCGTGTGAGTAAATCTAAGTTTATTTTTTGATGTACTAGATGAGACTTCTCTGTTTCTGGATAGAGGGAATGGATAAAGAAGATGAGAACAATAGAAATTACTTTTATTTTTTATCTTCGAAATAAATAAGATATTGTTCTGACTTGATTCATTTTTCTGCTTTAAATTGATTGAATTGCACTACTTCTTGCTTTTCTTTTCAATCTTGTAATTAAGATAATGCTCAAATTTTTACAAGATCGGTTTATCCATATTTGTCAGCATCAGTTCTTTCGAAAGACCTTTTGGACGCTTCTTGCTCGCATCGGTGGCTTGGGGATGCAGTTGGGCTACTTTGTGCTTGTGGCGCGGGCGCTGACAGTTCAGGAATATGGCTTATTCATTGGGGTGTCTGCCATGGCTTCCTTGCTGATTTCCTTTGCGGACTTTGGTAGTGGCGACATCCTGGTTAAGAATGTCTCTCGCGATCGCTCTCTTTTCCCGCTGTACTGGGGCAACGCTGTGTTTACTGCTGTGATGGCGAGCACGGTGCTGATCCTGGCCTGCCTTGCAGCTTCTCAATTATTCTTCGCCGACCATGGTTCTCCCCTTATTATCTCGCTGATTCTGTTCTCCGATATTTTCTGCTTGACGCTGTGGAATATCTCTGGGGATGCTTTGTCGGCGTTTGATAAGCTCTACCAAGTCGCCCAGACCGATATGCTCTATTCCGTCAATAAATTGATGGCGGCGATCATTCTAGTCATGGGTGTTTGGAGTCCCACGATTACGACTTGGGCTTGGCTGTATTGCATCAGTTCCGTGGTGACGGCTATCTACAGCGTGGGGTTAGTTTGTTCCAGCTTAGGAATGCCCACATTTAGGCCTGCCATGGCCATTAAGAATCTAAAGGAAGGCGTCCTATTCTCCCTTAGCTATTCCGCTGAGAAGGTGAATGGAGACATTGATAAAACTATGTTGTCCAGCGCAGCTACCTTTGAAGCCACGGGACTTTACGCAGCGGGTAGCCGATTCTTCACCGCTGCCTATACGCCCTTGCAAGTGTTGTTTAACAACGCTTATATGCGGTATTTCCAACATGGTGAAAACGGAATTCGCGGCAGCTTTAGCGTTGGTAAACGATTATTGCCAGTGGTGGCGGCCTATGGCTGTCTGGCAACGGTCGGTTTTATTTGGCTGGCTCCGCTGCTGCCTCGCTTACTGGGGGATGCCTATGCCGATACGGTCAGCGTGCTGCGTTGGCTGTCGCCCTATGTGTTGATTTTGGGGGTACAGGCGATCGCGGCCGACAGTTTGACGGGGGCTGGTTTCCAGTCCTGGCGCAGTGGGGTCAATGTGGCGACTGCGATCTTTAATATTGGTCTGAATCTGTGGCTGATTCCAGTCTATTCCTGGAAAGGAGCAGTGTGGGCAACGTTGATTTCTGATGGCGCCAAGCTCCTAGTGCTATGGGGAATGTTGGGCTTCTTGTGCTGCCGAGATCCACAACCATCTGCTGTTGTAACGGTTTCTGTTGAGTAGTCTGCTCCTGCTAAAGATTGGCTCACATTCAACGTATCAACCGATGCTGACAGGTATTGGATTAGCTGATATGCCTGCCTGGCATTTTCCCTGGGTCAACCATAGACATCCTACGAATTCTCCACTTCGGCAGTTTTCACCGCAGGCCATCCCTTAAAATCAATAGGTAATCGTCAGATAGAGTCCGCTGCAATGAGCCCCAGTCTGCAATCGCCGGACGGCGCGTCTAACCTCGACCTGCTTAATTCCACTCCGTCAGAATCTTCCGTGACTCCTAACGCCACTTCCGCTAACGATCTGGCTCTGCGCCACCGCCTTAAGTTTGTGGAGGACCAGTGGGAAGCGGTTTTGCGGCAGGAATGCGGCCAAGAGCTGATTGATTTATTGACTCAGCTTCGAGACCTTAGCTCGCCAGAAGGCCAAGCTGAGGCGGTGGAGCAAGATTTGCTCCATGTGGTGGAGAAGCTTGATTTAGATAGCGCGATTCGCTCTGCCCGTGCTTTTGCACTCTATTTTCAGCTGATTAATATCGTTGAGCAGCATTACGAGCAACAGCAGCATCGCGATGCCTACGAGCAGGCTGATGCCCAGGCCCCTAGCGAGAACGATTCACTGCTAGAGCGCTACTACCCTATTTCTGAGGCGGCTCGGGACACGGCTGATTTTGAGTCGGATGAAAGCTGGATGAACCAGCAGGGCAAAACTGACCGCCGTCCTCCTGCGAGCCAGCCCGAAACCTTCCGCAGCCTGTTCCCCAAGCTGAAGCAGCTCAATGTCCCCCCCCAGCAAATTCAGAGCATGCTGGAGCAGCTGGATATTCGCTTGGTGTTTACGGCGCATCCCACTGAGATTGTGCGCCACACCATTCGCGATAAGCAGCGGCGGATTGTTGGTATTCTGCGCAAGCTTGACCAGCTGGAATACCAAGGGGTAATCAACCCTGGGAAGTCTTGGGAGGTGGATCAGTTGCGCCGTCAAATGACCGAGGAGATTCGGCTCTGGTGGCGGACTGATGAGCTACACCAGTTCAAACCTACCGTTCTGGATGAAGTGGACTACACGCTCCACTATTTCCAGGAAGTTTTGTTTGATGTGATTCCCCAACTCTACCTGCGCTGTCAGGGAGCCCTGGGTGATGCGTTTAAATCCTTGACGGTGCCCCATCAGAACTTCTGTCGGTTTGGTTCCTGGGTAGGCAGCGATCGCGATGGCAACCCCTCGGTCACGCCCCAGGTCACCTGGCAAACGGCTTGCTACCAGCGCGGTATTGTTCTGGACAAGTACCTGAATGGCGTGCGCCAGCTACAAAATCTACTAAGTCAGTCCCTCCACTGGAGCGAGGTACTGCCAGAGCTACTGGAATCTCTCGAAAATGAGCAGGCTGACATGCCTGAGGTTTATGAAAACCTCGCCATTCGTTACCGTCAGGAGCCCTATCGTCTCAAGCTGGCTTACATCAAGCAGCGGCTCAAGAACACCCTGGCTCGCAACAAGATTGTCCATAAGCTAGATGTGCTAGATCATGATCTGGCTGAATCCCAATCGGAGATGATCTATCACTCCGGGGCTGAATTCTTGGAAGAGCTGCGGCTAATTCAACGCAGTGTTGAGGCAACGGGCCTCAACTGCTACGAGTTGGAGACCCTCATTTGCCAGGTGGAAATCTACGGCTTTAACCTGGCCTTGTTGGACATTCGCCAGGAAAGCTCTCGCCATTCCGCCACCATTGACGAGATCACCAGCTATCTGCAAATCCTGCCCAAGCCCTATAGAGAAATGGACGAGGCAGAACGGGTAGATTGGCTCGTGAAGGAGTTATCTAACCGCAGACCCCTTGCCCCCGCAGAACTGCCGTTCTCCGATACAGCTCGGGAAACGATCGAGACCTTCCGCGTGGTGCGTCAACTCCAACTTGAGTTTGGCCCCGAGATTTGCAAGACCTACATCATCAGCATGTGCCAAGACGTCAGCGACATGCTGGAGGTGTTGCTGCTGTCCCAGGAAGCTGGGCTTTATGACCCTGTCACGGGCCAAGGCGGATTGCAGATCGTGCCGCTGTTCGAGACGGTGGAGGATTTGCGCCGGGCTCCTAAGGTCATGGATGCTCTATTCTCCATGCCGCTCTACTCTGCGTTGCTTAAGGATGGCTATGAGCATTCTAAGATTCCATCTCCTGAAGCAGACATTGAGGAGGTCAAGGAGTTACCTAAGGCTGAGTTCCCGGAGCGGTTGCCGCTGCAGGAAGTCATGCTGGGCTATTCCGATAGCAACAAGGATTCTGGCTTCCTGAGCAGTAACTGGGAAATTCATAAGGCTCAGAAGGCACTGCATCGTATTTCCGACAACTATGGCGTTGCCCTGCGTATCTTCCATGGTCGCGGCGGTTCGGTGGGGCGTGGCGGTGGTCCAGCCTACGAAGCGATCCTCGCTCAGCCCAGTCGCAGCATTGATGGCCGCATCAAGATTACTGAGCAGGGCGAAGTCCTGGCTTCCAAGTACTCCCTGCCGGAGCTGGCGCTCTACAACCTAGAGACAATCACCACTGCGGTGATCCAGGCTAGCCTGCTCCATAGTGGCTTTGATGACATCGCCTCCTGGAACGACATTATGGAGAACTTGTCGGTCCAGTCTCGTAACCATTACCGCTCCTTGATTTATGAACAGCCTGATCTGCTGGACTTCTTCCATCAGGTGACTCCCATTGAGGAAATTAGTCAGCTGCAAATCAGCTCTCGCCCTGCCCGGCGCAAGTCTGGCAAGAAGGATCTAAGCAGCCTACGAGCGATTCCCTGGGTGTTTAGCTGGACCCAGAGCCGTTTTCTCTTGCCTGCTTGGTATGGCGTGGGCAGCGCGCTGAAGTCCTTTGTGGATGAGCGGCCTGAGCGCAACCTATTGCTGCTGCGCTACTTCTACGACAAATGGCCCTTCTTTAAGATGGTGATTTCTAAGGTGGAAATGACCCTCTCCAAAGTGGACATGAAGATCGCCGAGCATTACGTGGATGAGCTGTCTAAGCCCGAGGACCGCGATCGCCTACGCAAGGTCTTCAATCAAATTGAGGACGAATACACCCTCACCCGCGAGCTGGTCCTTAGCATTGCTCGCCACGAGCGTCTCCTAGATGGCGATCCAACGCTCCAGCGATCGGTTCAGCTGCGCAACGGCACCATTGTGCCCCTGGGTTTCCTACAGGTGTCTCTGCTCAAGCGCCTGCGCCAACACAAATCCCAGACTCGCATGGGCATGGCGCGCTCCCGCTACAGCAAAGGTGAGCTACTACGGGGTGCCTTGCTAACGATCAATGGCATTGCTGCGGGGATGCGTAATACCGGTTGATCTCCTCCAGATGCAATGGCTGCTGCTGACGGATCGGGGTAAATCGGAACATTCTTACCCCACTGAGGTCAATAAAAAATACATGTGGGGAAAGCGGGTTGCTAATGCTGCCCGCTTTCCCTTTGGCATGGAATTCGGTTTAATCTTCATTAACCTTAATGAATCCGATAGCAACGACCTGACTTGCTCAAGACGTTGCTCCCCCCATCACTGCCTGCCATCTCTAGGTTTGACCGCTTGTGGATGGACTAAGGGATTTGGCCAAGGCTATAGCTCCAGGCTCAAGCAGCACCTGTGGGCAAGATGCTCTGCAAAGGTTGTTTTGTTCGGATGCTGGCCGACTGTGATTGAAATCCATTGCTAACCGTTTTTGTCGCAACGTCCTGATTTGCTTGGGATGATTGCGAGTTACGTCACCGCTGGCTGGCCTTCAGTCTGAAAGGCTATGCATAGCCTTTGTTGGGTGACCGGTGCCATATCTCTAGGATTGAGGCGATCGCTTCAGTTCATAGGCCCATTCTTGTTTACTCTGTTGGGACAAAGCCGTTGATGTCATCTACCCTGTTTCCAGCCTTGCAAGGGGAGCATTCCCGCAGCCCCAAAAAGGTTCGTAAACCGGCCTTAGCCCTCAGTATTGCCCTGGGACTGGCCAATTTTGGCTTGATGCAACCCGCCCTGGCCCAGAGTCGAGATCCCCTGGCTTGCCAGCAGGAAGCCGAGGCTGTTAGCCGCAAGAGCGAACTACTGCGTGAAGCTGCTGAGGGCAATAGTAAGTCTCGCAAGCGCTACGAGAAACTAGTGGACGAGCATCGTCAGAAGCTGTCGGAATGCCGCCGCCGCAACTGGCCCAAGAATCAGGCTCTCTGGGTGAGGCTTTACCCCTGTGATATCAAGCCCGGTGTCTTAGAACAGGTTCTAGACCAAGCTGTGAACCAAGGCTACAACCAGGTTTATGTAGAGACGTTTTATAGCGGAAAGGCTTTACTGCCTTTGAGTGACAACAGCACTCCTTGGCCTTCGGTGGTGAACAACCGCGACTATGCCGATACGGATTTGCTTGCCCAGGCGATTGAGAAGGGGCGGAAGCGAGGCCTCAAAGTCTATGCCTGGATGTACAGCATGAATTTTGGTGAGTCCTATACCGCTAGCCGAGGGTCTTCTTTGGCTCGTAATGGCAAGGGACAAACTAGTCTGGAGCTGGTGGCTGACGGTCCCCAGGCATTTGTCGATCCCTACAATCGAGAAGTGATTCGCGACTATTCCAATCTGGTTCGGGAAGTGGTAGAGCGCCGTCCCGATGGGATTCTATTCGACTACATTCGTTATCCCAGAGGCAGTGGCGCTGCTTCTGTGGCAGGCAATGTCAAAGACTTATTGGTCTATAGCCCTTCATCTAAAGAAGCTTTGATTCGCCGAGCGACTAATAATCAGGGGCGAGAAATGATTCGCCGCTTCCTCAATCGGGGTTATGTGGATACGGGTGATTTGCAGCAGGTGATGAAGAAATATCCCGGTGAAAGTGGGCCGATGTGGCAGGGTCGTATTCCTCCAAAGCTAGATAAAAAAGCGATTAAGCAGCGTCAGCAGCGACTCCAGCAGGATCTATGGTTGCTCAGCGTAGCCCATGCCTATCAAGGGGTTGTGGACTTTTTAGATACCGCGGTGAAGCCTGCTGAAGAGAGCGGAATCCCGGCGGGAGCAGTCTTTTTCCCCAGTGCCAATAAAACGGTGGGTCAACAGGGCTTTGACTCGCGTCTCCAGCCCTGGGAGCGTTTCTCCCCCCGCTTGGAATGGCATCCCATGGCCTATGCAGACTGTGGGTTGGCGAGCTGCATCGTGGATGAAGTTAAGCGAGTGCTGAACAATTCTCCTGCGGGGGTCAAGGTCCAGCCAGCCTTAGCAGGCTCCTGGGGTAAGTCCTACGGCAATCGTCCCAGCTTGGAAGTGCAAATGGTGGCACTGCAATCCACTTCAGCCCAGGTCAATACGGTGAGTCACTTTGCCTATTCGTGGCAACAGCCCCAGAACGATGCCAATCGTAAAGCTTGCCGTTTATAGATAAAGGATTAGGAATCACATCTATAGGACTGAGTAATTTTCCCGAGAGGATATGTGTAAATTTCCTCCGAGTGTTACCTTCTTATGTATAAAATCTCCGGTTCATCCATGAATTTACTAGGAGGTTGATGGAGCTTGATTATTGATGATTACTTAGGGTTTAGCTCTATTTTCCCTAGGTCTTTCAGCATTTCAGGTGAGTCGGTGTGTTTCTGGTGACTTCGGAATATGGCGAGACAGGCATTAGCAGTTCAGGCTCGACCGATAACTTTGGCGGCGCTAACGAAGCAAATTCAGGCAGCAGTTGAGTGCCAGGGCTGGACTGTTCTAGTGGCTCGCGAAGGTGACTCCCTGGTTGTTGATATGACTGGAGCTGTTTGCCCAGATCCGCTCTTGGCCATGATGATGGTGGAGGCTGAGCTGAAACGTTCTGATACGGCAGGCCTTGAAGCGGTGAAGCTGTATGGCCATTGCGCTATGGCTGAAATCTCTACAGAGAAAGGGGATTCAGTTCTAGAGTCGCCGGGCTGGATGAGTGTTATTGACCTGGATGGCTACTTCTCCCGCCGGGCTGCGCTGTCGCCTGAGGCATTTGGTCTGGCTGGGGTGGAGGCTTCTCGCATGGCCTGTGAGGCCGAGCGCGATCGCTATTCTGCGGCGGCAGTTACTGCTACTGCCTCGATTGTCCGAGAAACTGAGTCTACTGATAATAGTCTTGATTCTGAGCCTCAAGTCTCTGAGCTAGCGCTCGAACTTGAGAGAGATGAGTATTCCCTCGATCTTGACGATCCTTGGGCATTGGAGTTACCGGAAGAGGGTGCAGCAGCAGTCTCCCTTCCTCTCGAGCATTTTCCACGCATTGCTCAAACCCAGACTCGGCAAGATGCAACTGTAATAGTTGATGAGCCCTCTTCTCTGTCTTCGCCGCAGCTTTCGATTCAAGCTGCTCAGAATCCTGCTGGAGTCCAAGTCGAACGTAAGGGAAAAGCGACTATCGGACTGAAAGCGAGCCCCCAGGGAGAGCAATCGAAGGCCCAGGCGGCAACTCAGACTTTAGCGTCTCTGACGGGCTACGATCGCTATCGGTCATTTATTACAGAACAGAGTAGCTGGTTTGCCCAGACGGTGAAGGATGATCCTCGTCTCCATACTTTGGCAAAGCAGCGTCAGCATTACACCATTGGAACGCTGTCTCACTATCTTGAGGATACACTGGCTGAAAACGAATGTTTGATGGACTTAGTGCCGGCGCGTAAACGCGATCGCGGTTGTGGCCTAATTTTCACGGATCAGCGCGTAATTGCCCTCTCCCAGCCCAGTCGCCGCAATTCTTCCGGAAGCTCGCGTAGTAATCGTCCGGGCCTACAGGTCTGGATGGTGCCCTGGAGTTGGGTTCACAAAGTCGAGATTTGCAATGATGCGCTGCGGTTTCACTACGGTCGAACTCGGGAACACTTTAGCATCGAGCTAGAAGCACCCTATCATCTGCGAAATGCGATGCCGAGGGATATTCCGGTGCGGATGGTTCGCGAGATTGTTTCATCGAAGCAGCGAGCTTTGGAGACGAAGGCCGGCCTAGCCATGGTGGCTGGGGTGATGTTTGCCCTAGGGTCTGGCTTTTCGTTACTGAATAACATGATGAACCGTGAGCAGATCAATGCTCGTTCCAATTCTCCGGTAGCGGGTCAAGTTGATTCTGTCGCTCCTCCCCTCATGATGACAACGAATCATGAGCAATGCGTGAATAGCTTCAATACCGCTGCCCAGCCCCATGCCTATGCGACTCTCAATCAGGTGACCCAAACGCTCCAGGTGAATCTGCAGAATCAAGCGTTGCTGCAAATGCCCCAGCAACAGTTTGACCAAACGGCTGCCTCGGTTGCCCAGGAGATTTTGTCGAGTTGTCAGGCTAAGGCCATTAATCAGGTGGTTGTTACGAATGGCTCACTGCGCTATCAGCAGCTGCGTCCTGCTGCCAATATGAACTCGGTAGCTGGAGATGAGCTGAAGTTGTTTTAGCATTCCTGGGCAGCAGTGATATCTGAACAGAGGTTTAGATATCAACCCCTCATGCTCTTATTGAAGGCAGAATTTGTTGCAAGGGACGGCTGTAAGCTTCTGGGGTTGAGTGACAGACATTAGAGTCAGAGACACAGGCTTTGAAAATTAGTGGTCTTTCCCGCTGGTGATCTTGATTATGCCGTAGCTGAGCGAGAGCGTTAATACGGCAATGGCAAGGCCTATTAGCTCCGTGCCAGTGACCTTGTCTAGGTCGAGCAAAATGATCTTGCGAGCAACTGCGGTGAGGGAAGTGACAACCACTAGTTCTAACTGGACTTTATGGTCCTGGAGATAGGCTGTGATATTTTGCAGCAGCTCCAAGGCAATTAGAACGGTTAGGAAGAGGCCAAAAATTTCGAGAAGGGTTTTGTTGAGGAAGGGCGCTGGCTTTTGGATGACGCTGTCAAATAGGACGAGCCCTAGATCCCAAATGGAAACTAGGATGACAATGATCATGGCGATCGCCAGTACTTTTGAGATGAAGCTCTCAAAGCTACTAATGCCACTGCGAAAGGCCTTGTCGCTTCCCAGGCGTTGCAGGGTTCGAATAGGGCGACGCTGTCTGGGCATGGTGAGGCAACCGAGCTAAAGGACTGCCTTTAAATCTATCGGATTGAGGTGTTACAGGGCTTGGCCCCAGGTGGGCTGTGGGCTGGATCAGTTTGGGAAAGTGGAGTGGTCCGGCGATAGGCAAAATTGCTTAGAATTCAATGCCTGGCTCGTTTCTCCGAGGTTTTGTAAGACCGAAGTTTTGGAATAAACCATAGAGGTTACCAGCAGTTAATCCAAGGAAAGATTTATAAGCCAAGGGGTAAAACCGCAGCTGATGCAACGGATTTGGGAGGATGTTTGGGGAATGATGGCTCCAAGCGACAAGTCGCTCATCCCTGAGCCATGGAGGTGCGAAGTGATTAATACATTGCTGCTGCTGTTGGTGTTTGAACTAGTGGGTGAGGTCCTGGTCCGGGTGACAGACTTGCCGTTGCCTGGCCCTGTGGTGGGCATGTTTGCATTGTTGGGGACGTTGATGCTGCGGGGCCGTTCCTGGCCTGAGCTGGATGCGGCAGCCACGACGTTGCTCAGTCATCTATCCCTGCTATTTATTCCAGCAGGGGTGGGGGTGATTCTGCATTTTCAGCGTTTGGGAGCTGAGTGGCTGCCGTTGTTGACGGCGCTGGTGTTGGGCACGGTGGTGACGCTGGCCATCACGGCTTGGAGTTTGAGTCGGTTGCTTCAGGTCCAGGCTCGTCATCAGCGCTCTAAGCTGCGTGCTGGTTGGGTTGTCACCGGAGAGGGCCAGTCATGAATGACAGTGAACTGTTTGAGCTTTGGGTTTATCTGTCGGAGTCGCCGCTGCTCCATTTGACCCTGACGTTGCTGGCCTATCAGGTGGCGCGATCGCTCCATCGCCTCTCTGGTGGCCATCCCTTGGCGAATCCTGTTGCGATCGCGGTGGGTCTATTAATTGCACTTCTGCTGATGACTGACACGGACTACGCGACCTATTTTGAGGGGGCACAGTTTGTTCACTTTCTCCTAGGCCCGGCCACGGTGGCTTTAGCGATTCCGCTCTATGGCCAGCTGTCTAAGCTGCGGGCGATTTGGTTGCCGGTGATGGGGGCGGTGACGGTGGGTGTTTGTACGGCGGCTTTGAGTGCGATCGCCATCGCTAAGCTTCTGGGCGGAAGTGTCATTAGCCAGCTGTCCCTTGCGCCCAAGTCTGCCACGGCTCCGGTGGCCATGGGGGTGAGTGATGCCATTGGTGGGTTGCCTTCGTTGACGGCGGTCCTAGTGGTGACGACGGGGATTATTGGCGCGGTGACGGGGGGCTGGATTTGCGATCGCCTGGGCATTCGCGATACGAGTGTGCGGGGGATTGCTATTGGAGTGGCTTCCCATGGCATTGGCACGGCGCGGGCGTTCCAAATCAGTCCAGAAATGGGGGCCTTTGCGGGGTTGGGCATGGCACTTTCGGCGGGGATGACTGCGCTTCTGGTGCCGCTGCTGGTGAAGTTGCTAGGGATTGTGGCTTGAGGCGTTTCTGAGCTGGGGCCCATGCTTCAGCTCAGGTGAAGTAGCCTTGGAAAAGTAGGTCTTGACCGACGGTTTCCCATTGAGTTCTGTCGAGCTGTAAGGCTTGGTCCATGCGGTCGATGCCCAGGTCTGCGATGGGGCTGTAGCCGTTGCCGCCGATGAGCTTGGGAGCGACGAAGGCCCAGAGCTTTTGGATGCAACCCTGGGCGATCGCTTCGGCTCCCAGGGTGCCGCCGCATTCCCAGAGGATTGTGGAGAGGCCGCGATCGTAGAGGTTGCTGCTGACGGCTTTTGGGGTAAGGCTTGGCAGGATGACGACTTCGACGTTGAGGCCTTGTAGGTGTTTTGCGATCGCTGGGTCGTGGTCTGGTCCAGTGAAGACGATGGTTTGGGTTGTAGACACATCCCAGAGTTGAGCTTCCCTTGGCAAATCAAGGCTGCGGCTCATGACGATGCGGAGGGGGTTATGGTCGGCTTTGCCATGGGTGCCCAGGTTGGGGTTATCTTTGCGGACGGTGTTGCCGCCAACGATGATGGCGTCGCAGGTGGCGCGGAGCTGGTGGACGCGATCGCGGGCTTCAGGCTGAGTAATCCATTGGCTATGGCCGCTGGCGGTGGCGATCTTCCCATCGAGGGTCATTGCGTATTTGAAGATGCCGAAGGGTTGCTGATGCACCATTCGGTGGATGAAGGCTTCATTGAGGCGCTGGCAGGCTTCTTCTTCAATGCCGACTGTTACTTCGATGCCCGCATCGCGGAGGGTTTGGATGCCGCTGCCTGCGACTTTGGGATTGGGATCAACCATGCCGATGACGCAGCGGGAAATTTGGGATTTGACGAGGGCTTGGGAGCAGGGGGGGGTTAGGCCTTGGTGGTTGCAGGGTTCGAGGCTGACGTAGGCGGTTGCACCTGCAACGGTGCGGCCTTGGGTGGCGGCGTCGCGGAGGGCGAAGATTTCGGCGTGGGGTTGACCGGCTTTGGGGTGGAAGCCTTGGCCGATGGTTTGGCCGTTTTTAACGAGGATGCAGCCGACCATGGGGTTGGGGGCGGTTTGGCCTGCGGCTTGGCGGGCTAGGGTGAGGCATTGTTGGATGTATTGGCGGTCTTGGTCGGTTTGGGATGCTTGCATGGTTTGGCTGTTGCTTGGCTTTGAAGAGTCGAAGAAGCAAAGCTGGCAGCCTTGGGGGCTAGCCCCCAAACCCCCACTCAAGGGGGACGAAGCGCCTCCCCCTTAGAGGTTATCCCCCTGCGCAAGGAGGCTGGGTTGCTTCACTGTTTTAGGTGAGTACTTTAGGCGATTTCAGATTTTTAGGCGTTGTTGTGGGGTCTTGCCGAAATCTTATGCGCACCGTAGGCCAACCCATGTCCCCTTGGTTCAAGGGGGACCGCACGAAGTGCGAGGGGGTCGCTGTTGTATTCTTGCCTCCAGTTCCCCGTCTCCTTTAGGAGAAGGGGTTAGGGGAAGAGGCGGCTGTTCGCACCTGCTCACGCTTCCCGCTCCAAGATCAAGGTTACGGGTCCATCGTTCTCAATCATCACCTGCATGTCAGCTCCAAATTGACCGCTTGCGACTTTTACCCCCGAAAAGCTAAGTCGATCTATGAATTGGTCATACAACCTTTCGGCTTGGTCTGGTGGTGCTGCGCTGGAAAAAGAGGGTTTGCGTCCTTTACGACAGTCGCCATAGAGCGTGAATTGGCTGATAACTAAAACCTCCCCCTTGATGTCTTGGATGGTCTTGCTCCAAGGTTTGCCGTCGCTGTCGGGGAAGAGGCGCAGGTTGAGGCATTTCTTGATGAGCCAGTCCAGTTCGGCTTCGCTGTCGCTGCTGGTGATGCCGAGGAGGAGGTTGTAGCCTTTGCCGATGCTACCGATGGTTTCGCCTGCGACGCTGACGGAGGAAGCGGTGACCCGTTGGAGAATAATGCGCATGAAAGAGCGTGGTGCTCGAATAATGATGGCCTAGGTTTAGATCCTAGGAGGCGAAGCTGCATTTACCAAGGTTTGGGGCTGGGGATTATGGGAGGCCAGGGTAGGGTGACTGGTATGGTCGCCGGGAAAGCGGCTTCAGCATTCGGTTAAATATTGGCTGAGCATGGTTTCTAGTTGCTCCAGCTCAAACTGTTTGGCCAGGTTCAGCAGATCGTTGATAAAGGGTTGATACTCAGGATTTTGTTCGGCGATGCTGGTCGCAGTTTGTTGAAGTTGCCTGACTCGGCCTCGTAAGCTTTGGTGGAGCAGTTGTTGCAGGACTTCATTGGGAGGTGCCTGGTGCCTGGCCTGGGAGAGAGAGGTTGGTTCTGGGCTTGGGGCTTCTTCTGATGAGGATCGAATTTCCAAGACTTCAGCAGCAGTGTTGGCAAGGGGTAGGAGCAGGTCAAAGTAGAAGCAACTTCCGACTCCTGCTTCGCTGGTGACGTGAATTTTGCTGCCCATCAGCTGGATAATCTCCTGGCTAAGGGCAAGCCCAAGTCCTGTGCCTGCGCTTTTGTTGAGCTTATCTCCCACTTGCGTGAAGGGCTGGAACAGTTGCTCCAGGTCATGGGCCACCATTCCAATGCCGGTGTCGGTAATGGAAAATTTAAGCTGGGCTAAAGCTTCTGTTGTTGTGGATAAGGTCTGAACTTTGACGATGACTTGTCCTTGCTGGGTGAATTTGATCGCGTTGCCAATGAGATTGAGCAATACCTGGCGCAGGCATTTGGCATCTACGCTCACGCTCTGGGGGAGCGATTCTGCTTGGTAAAGCAGCTGAATGCCCTTTTGCCTGGCTTGGGCTTGAGTGATGTTGAGGATCTTCTGGAGTAATGAATCTAGGTGAACAGGCTTGGGAGTCAGTTCTAGTTTTCGAGCTTCGATTTTGGCGAGATTGAGGATGTCGTTAATGAGACTGAGCAGGTGCTGGCCGCAGTCGTTGATTACCCCGACCCCATGCTGCTCTTGCTCGGTGAGATTGCTGGAGCGACTTAGGATTTGGCCATAGCCCAGGATTCCGTTGAGGGGGGTGCGGATTTCGTGGCTGATGTTGGCGAGGAAGTCACTTTTGGCCTGACTGGCGGCGGTGGCTTCAGTTTTGGCCAAGATGAGGGCTTCGTTGATATCCCTTAGGTTGGCTTCGGTTTGGGCTTGCTGTTGAACTTTGAGGCTGAGCGCTTCGTTGAGTTGTTCTAAGGAAAGAGCGGTGTGGTTGCGAGAGGCGATCGCCTGCCCCACCTGTTGGTACATCTGCTCGAAGGCGGTGAGCACATCTTGAAATTCATCCTTGCAGTGGTAACGATGGGAGAGGCATTGAGCTGCTATCTGCCCCTCCTCGACTGCTTTGCCTGCCTCTAGTAAGTCTTGTCTGAGCCGCAGGATGGGGGTGATGACGATGCGTTCTAGGGCCAGCATTGTCGAGAGTGTGACGACAATGGAAATAATGATGACCAGGCCGATGACTCGCCCAATGAAAGCGCGAATTTCTGCGGGGAGATGGGAGGCATCTTGGCGCAGCACGACCCAATAGCGATCGCCCCTAAAGGCTGGAGATTGCCAGGCAATGTCATAGCGATCGCCCTGCTTGAGGGTTTTCTGCTGCTTGGCTTCTGGGAACGACAGTTGAGGATGTTCACCAAATTGGCCGACCCGTTCGCCAGCATCGCTGTAGATATAGCCGCCTAGGCTAAAGTCAGGCCCCAAGTTTTCCAGGGACTGCTGTAGCATCCTGGGCGTTGTATCGGATGGCAGTAATTGCCCCACGACAAAGGCTGCGTTGAGACTGGACTCTTGGAGTTCGTTGAGAAGTTGCTGCTCATACCGAATGGTGGATGGCAGCAGGATGACGATCTCGATGAGTACGATGCTGGCAAAGACCCAGATGGCCAGGCGTCTGGAGAGGCGGGCTTGGAAGAAGCGGTCCAGTGTCTTGAGTTTCCTCAATAGCCGCCTTCCCTGGGGGCGCTTAGCTAAATGCGCTTTGGTATTGTTGCGGCTAGCTTGTAGAAAGCGAAGGCGAGATTTCGCCATGGGAGTTAGCTGGGAAGAGTCTTTGGACTTCAGGTTGCCCAGCCTCTCCTAGTGCTGTCTCCGGATCGCAATTGGACGGAGGAATGGAATATCCATCTAGGTGAAATTGCATTCCTCTGTTGCTTAGAAGTCCGGCAGTTTTACCGTTTGGCGAAGCCTTTGCCCCTCGTGGTAGAAGCTGTGGTGAGGCAGTTATCTAGCTCGGCACGAATGGCATCGTGGTCCATATTTTGGCCAATGAAGACGAGTTGGTTTTTCTTGGTGCGATCGCTCCATTCACTGTCGTCCAAGGTAAAGCGCTTGCCGCTCAAGTGGAACACATGGCGCTTCTGACTCTCTTCAAACCAGAGGATGCCCTTGGCGCGGAAGATGTTTTCCGAGAGCTTGTTGTCGAGAAAGTATTGGAACTTGCGGATGGCGAAGGGGCGATCGCTCTGGAAGGACAGCGAGGTAAAGCCATCAATCGCGAGATGATCGGCAGAGCCATGGTGGTCGTGATCGTGACTGTGGTTATGCCCATGGTCATGTCCGTGATCATGGCCTTCATGCTCGCACTTGCCATGGTCGTGATCGCAGTTGCTGTGATCTTTGGCTTCTTCTTCGTGCTCGCACTTGCCCTGGTCATGGTCGCAGTTGCTGTGGTCATGGCCATGATCGTGATGATCGTGGTCATGGCCTTTGTCTTTGTCGCCAAAGTACTTGTCCGACTCAAATAGGCCGACGCTTAGCACGAGGGGCAGGGGCACTTGGCTTTGGGTAGTGCGCAGGATGCGAGCCCCTTCTTTCACATCACGCAACTTGACTTCCAGCAGGTCTAGGTCGGCTTCATCGACCAAGTCCGCTTTGTTGAGAACCAGGGTGTCGGCGTAGAGGATCTGGTTGCGGGCGGCTTCGCTGTTGAATAGGTCGAGACTGTAGTTCTCGGCATCCACCATGGTGACGATGGAGTCGAGGCGAGTCAGGTCGCGCAGCTCAGTGCCGAGAAATGTGAGGGCGACAGGGAGGGGGTCGGCTAAACCGGTGGTTTCGACGACGAGATAGTCGATTTTGTCGTCGCGCTCTAGCAGGCGGTAGACCGCTTCTTCGACTTCGCCATTGATGGTGCAGCAGATGCAGCCGTTGCTCAGCTCCACCATATTGTTGTCGTCATCGTCGGTGGAGATGATCAGTTCGTTGTCGATGCCGATTTCGCCAAATTCATTTACCAGGACTGCAACCTTGACCCCTTCTTGATTGGTGAGGATATGGTTGAGGAGGGTGGTTTTTCCGCTGCCCAGGAAGCCAGTGATGATCGTGACGGGAAGACCGTTGTGGGTGTCTTCCATGGAGAGGGTGGTTGGGGCGGGAGCAGCAGTGGTCATGGTGCTTGCGTTCGTTGCGATGGATATCTTGGTCTTAATCGGATTTTACCGTGACCGACCCTTCTCCTGGCTCAGGATGGGTCGCTGTCTATGAATCGTTGAATAGCGTTATGGAGTTTGACTGTTGTTGTTCGAAATATGACTGAACAAGTCCTACAGAATCGTAAAAATAGTTGCGTCAGGCTCGCGTATAGCAGCGATCGCGACCCAACTGTCGGAAGAACCCCAGTCATTTCTATCGTTTTAATAAGTAATTTGCTCACTGTGTACGGTTTGTGGGGCTTAATTTCCATTAAGCTTTGTAATGAGCTGAGGCAATGGAAGAGTTCGATAACCCTGTGGGAATTCTGAACCTATCGGAGCTGAGCGAGCGATGAGACGAATTGATGGTGGCATTGAGCTGCCGGATAGGGTTTGAAGCATTTATCCATTTAGAGGAAAGGGTCATGGCAGAAGTCCAAGAGCTGGTTCGTAACACATCTGCCGTAGCCCTGACTGAATCGAAGGAGGCGGCTGTTGCAGCTGCCGATTCAGGAACCCAGTTTGTAACGCCGTTTGCCCGTTCTACCAGTGCAATCGTAAATCGTCAGCAATCCCTGAACTGGTCTGCACCTTCACCCGTGGCGGGCAGCGTTGCAGTGAAGACAGCTGATGCATTGGGCCAGTTGTGGGTGGAGCATCAGGGGGCGATCGCAGATGTGCCTTGCGTAGATTTTGAGCAGTCCATGGTGTTGGGCGTGTTTGCGGGCGAAGGCTTTTTCCGAGAAGTGCCCAGCATTGAGCGGGTCAAGCTTTTGGCGGATGAGATGGTGGTTTATGTGAGCCGCTTTTCTCGCCCCTGGTCGAAGCACAATGCCAAGGCAGTGATTGAAGTGCCTACAACGGAATTGCCAGTGCGGTTTGTTTATCTGTCTTAGGTTGAGCCAAGCCTGACGATGATCATCTGCTAATGAAGCGGGTTGCGGGAGAATGTTTCCGTAGCCCGCTTTTCGATTTCCCCCTTGATAGAAGTCGAGCTTCTAGCCAACCGAAGTCCTTGCCTAATCCACAACCCAACTCAAAATCCAGTCCCAAGGCGATTGCCCAAGGCGGTTATTACAGCGACTCCCACAGCCTTGAACAGCGGCGGCGATGGTATGACCCTGTGGCGGAAGCCTACGATCGCGCCAGGCCCCGTTATCCAGCAGAGCTATTTGACCTGGCGATGGCGATGACGGGATTGCAAGCTGGCGATCGCCTGTTGGAGATTGGTTGTGGGCCAGGCATTGCAACATTGCCCTTGGCAGAACGGGGCTTTAGCATGACGGCAATTGAGCCCAGCGCTGCGGGCTGTGAAATTTTGCGGGAGCATTGCGCAGCTTATCCAGCAGTGAAGGTCGTTAACCAAACCTTTGAAGAATGGCTGGTGGAGGTGGCAGCCTTTAAGGGTGTGGTGGCGGCAACGTCATTCCATTGGGTTTCACCGGAGCTGGGCTATCCCAAGATTTTCCAAGCCCTGAAGCCGGATGGCCATGTCTTGCTGTTGTGGAATGTGCCGCCCCAGCCCAGTGAAGATATTTGGCGATCGCTTCAGCCCATCTACGATGCCCATGGCTCAGAACTGGAGACTTTTGTGGATCGGGCTAAGCAGGAGCAGCAGCTACGGGATGTGGGCCAAAAGCTGGTGGAGTTTGACGGCTTGGCTAGCGGCAGATTTGCTAGCCGTGGTTTTGAACGCATTGACTGTGAGCTTTCCTATACTGTGGAAGACTATCTGGCATTGCTTCAGTCGCTGTCTCCCTACATTTTGCTGGAGGCTAGCCAGCGCAAGAAGCTGATGCTGGGTCTTGAGCAGCGACTGCGAGATTGCTGCGGTGAGCGGGTGCAGACTTCCTATTTCTCAGCTCTAGAGATCTTCCAGAAAATATAGCCTCCCCAAAACAGTCGAAAGGACACCCCATGGCACTGAATGACCTTCCCAATGCAAATAATCGGTCTGATGAGTTGCAGTCGTTTCCGCCTGTGCAGGTGAATGAGGCCGATCGCAAGAAGCTCAAGCAGATTTATATCTCTTTGATGTTGATTGGCTTAGCGATCGGCGGCATCCTGTCAGTAGGCATCTTTGTCGCCATGAACCACTTTGGTTTGACGGCTCGTCCCGAACCGATAGAGCAAGGTTTTTTGCTGCATTACCAGTAAGTTACTCGTCAAATTTGTCTGCGTTTCTGGGCCATACGACTCTCACCGGATTCTCAGCAGGCTTGATTAAGCTACGAGTATCTGAAGTTTAGACATTGCGAGTGCAGTTCATGGCGCGTCATTTCTTCCATCGCTCGTTCGGTTTTATCGCCCTGAGTAGCCTGGGTTTATTAATGGGAGGGACTGCGATGTTACCTCGGTTGGGAACCTCCCCAGCGCTGGCTCAGGAACAACGCCTGGAAACGATGACGCTGGCGCGACTGGAAGCCATTCTACGATCTCAATCTGATGCAGTGGAAGGAGAGAATGGCCAGTGGGAGGCCACTTTGGGAGAGCGTTCAATGTTGATCGTGACCCATGCGGAAGCCGATCGCATGCGCCTAGTGATGCCGATTAAACCTGCTAGCGAACTTTCTGCTGAGGAAGTGCAATCCATGATGCTGGCAAACTTTCACTCTGCTTTGGATGCCCGTTATGCCGTGAGCAATGGCATCGTTGTTTCTGTGTTTGTCCATCCCCTCTCGACCTTGCAGGAGCGGGATGCGCGCTCAGCCATTTTGCAGGTCAACAATCTGGTCGAGAACTTTGGTAGTAGCTATGCCAGTAGCGCTGTGGGTTTTGGTAGCACAGGTGAAGCTCAAGTAACCGAGCCAGAGGCGCTGGAGATTTGAGGAGCTATATATATTGAACTGTTACCCTAGAATGCCTCTCAAGGTGTTGACCATATCCAATGCTTGAGCTCTCTGTGGATACGCTTGAATTCGATGGAAAGATTTTAGGCCAGCAGCATCGAGTTTATTCCTCCAGCATTGTTCCAGTTGGGGTTGATGGTTATCTGACTGGGGTTAACGTCAACACTCCGGACAGTTTTTGGGAGCCCAAGAAGGAAAGCCATCCATCTTATAGAGTGTATTTACAACCAAGCAGATACACAGATGGATAGCCTTAAAGAGATCCTAACCGGCCTACTGGACACAGTGGGCCTTTTCACA
>CALECT010000007.1 GCA_937949725.1 uncultured Pseudanabaenaceae cyanobacterium | reverse complement strand
ACGGCCCCTCCCTTATCAAAGTCCACCCCCGGCCTCGGCGTCGAAGCATAAACGCACGATTCAAGACCTCATGTTTACCTTCTCCAGGGTCACTCTTTTCTCAGCTTGAGACTCACAAAAGTTTTCTGCATCACTAAGGGCTTTATTGTCAAAAACTCCTGAGTATAAGACATACAAGAAAATTCTCAAGTTTCTAGACAATCTTCTACACGATCACAGAAAGCCTTTCCTTGAGAAAGCTTCAAGAGAGATTGTTAGAGACTTTGAATCAAAAAAGATATTTCCTCAATACAAGAGTGATAGCGAAGAAATAAGGGCTTACAAGAAGACATGGATACACAACACTGTGCAGCAGCTTTATCGTGTAGAACCTAAGATCTTCAAAAATCTGAATCCAGAACAGAAGAAGATTTTTGTTCGATTCTTAGATGTCCTAATCAACTCAGGCCAAAAAGACGAGATTTTTAATGTATTAGAAGAAGTTCTAGATTTAAACTCGGAAGACCTAGAACAATTGTCAAAAACGCTGCTTTCCACTCGACTTTCTAATATTGTTAAAACAATCCAGCTGGTTGAAGATCGGTACAAAGCTATTGAATGTTTAAAGTTACTAGTTCTAAATAAAGAAGAATACAAAGCTAATGAACCGGATCATATTCAAAAAATAATAGAAAGCCATTATTGGATATTTGGCGAAGAATATGCGCTAGTATCTGCTGAAGAACCTAGCATAGAAGCATCTCTCAAAGGGTATGTTGACTTGCTTCGAGCTAATGATGAATATGATGACCAAAAAACGATATCGATAGACCATATCGACAAAAGAAAGCAGATGGATATATTCATGTGCGGGCGCAGCAAGAGAGGGAGAGACTATATCAGTCATATTGTCGTGGAGCTCAAGCACCCTAAGATTAGTCTGGGCGAAGATCAGCTTAGCCAAGTGAAAAAGTATATGAGGGTTATCAGAAATACAGATGAGTTCAATTCAGCTAATTCGACATGGGATTTCTATCTAGTTGGGAATAAGTTTGACTCCCTAGGATATATGGCTGGAGAAATTCGCAACAACAATAAAGGTCAGAATGGGGAGTACAGCTCATGCGTTTTTTCAGACCCACAACTCAACTACAATATTTTTGTGAAAAAATGGAGTGAAGTCTTTAATGAATTTGAAATAAGATATGAGTTCTTATTAGAGAAATTGGCTCTAGAGCGTAAACGACTTTTACACAATGAATTAGATGATCTGTCAACGGCTAACAAAATCGTTGAATATTCCAGTTCGCTGTCCTCAGCAAAACCTGAAGCACTTGTGAAAACAAAGAAGCAGTCCGGAAAAAATAAAAAGTCGAAAAGAAAGAAGGTAAACAATGACTAGAGGGAATTCTCAGCCCCGATAGCGTCTAGGCAGCGAAAGCACTTACGCTCGCTTCACAGTGAGTGCTCGAGCTATCTTTAGTGCTGAGATAATGTCAAGGCCAAGCTTGCTAGACCTGGGGAGCACTGTGAAGTAGCCAGGCGCGGGGCTTGAGGAAGGCCTGAATTCCGTAGGTTGAGAGGTTGCAGCCGATGCCGGAATGGCCTCTGCCGCTCCAGGGGAGGCGCGGGCTGGCGCAGTCGCAGCAGTTCCAGAAGGCCGTGCCGCTTTTGACTTGGCTGAGGATGCCAATGGCCCGTTCGCGGTTGGGGCTGTAGCAACTGGCAGTGAGACCGTAGTCGCTGTCGTTCATCAGGGCGATCGCTTCGGCATCATTCTCCACGGCCTGAATGCCAATGATGGGACCAAAGGTTTCGTCTCGCATCAGCTTCATTCCATGGCTGACCTGGCTAAACACGGTGGGCTCAAAGTATTGGCCGGGGCGATCGGCTCGTTGGCCACCGCAGTGGAGCTTTGCGCCTTGGGCGAGGGCATCGTCGACCTGTTGGCTGAGGTGTTGGAGATGGGCTTTTTGAGTGAGAGGACCGATAAAGGTATCGGGGTCAGTGGGGTCGCCGAGCTTGAAGTTGCGCACTTGCTGGACATAAGCTTCGACGAAGGCATCATGGATACTGTGGTGGACGTAGATGCGCTCTACGGAGGAACAGCTTTGGCCAGTGTTGTAGAACGAACCACCGGCAATACTAGCGGCGGCGGTTTCCACCTCCACGTCTTCGCAAACGTAGCAGGGATCTTTGCCGCCCAGTTCTAGGATGGCTGGGATAAGTTTTGGGGCGGCGGCTAGGGCGACTTTTTTACCCGTGCCGGGGCTGCCGATAAAAAAGACACCGTCGATGTCCTGTTCCATTAGGGCTGCTGCGGTGGCTCCAGCTCCGGTGACTAAGCTAAAAACATCTTCTGGCACACCCGCGTGGTGCATCAGCTCGGTGATGATTTGGCCGGTGAGGATGGCGACTTCAGAGGCTTTGTATAGGACTGCATTGCCTGTGAGTAATGCAGGCACAACTACGTCGATACCGAGGCAAATGGGGAAGTTCCAGGTGGCAAGGTTTACGATGACGCCGAGGGGCTCTTGGCTGATGATTTCTGCCAGGCTGGCCTGGGTGAGGAGGGCCTGGGTGGGCTCGGTGTAAACCTGTTGCGGAGCCAACAAAGGCTCAGTGGCGGCAATGATGACGTCGATATGGTCTAGGGTTTCTCCAACTTCTTCGAGGCCCTGGCTGATGGGCTTGCCGGTTTCGGAAGCGAGGGTGTGGGTGATGCGATCGCCTGCTTTTCCCAGCAGGTCTCGAAAGCGTTTGAGGCAGGCGGCGCGTTCGGCCCAGGGAGTATTGGCCCAGGCAGGTTGGGCTTGGCGGGCTTGGCGGACTTTGGTTTGGATGGTGTTGCGATCGTCGGTGGGAATCTCCTTGATCAGGGTTTCGGTTGCGGGGTTGATGATGGAGAGGAAATCGCTCATGGGGCAAGTGCAAGGATTTTCAACAGTCTCTACGTTTTACCTCGCACTGTTCAAGTCACAGTCAGCTCCTCCCCCTCAAAATCATTCGGCCTTGGATTTTCTCAACCAGCCCCATCAAGTCGACCCGCTCAGAATTGTTGGCCACGGGCTGTCCGCCACAATCGACATCAAAGACTTCAGCCTTTGGAAGGCGAAGGGGGTGGGTCACGATAGATTAATCCAGATTTTGCAGGAGGAGCCGGGGCGATCGCTCAGCCAAGCGATTCTCACCAAAGCTCAAATCACGACCGATTAATCCAAATCGATAGGGGCAAAATCAGTCCATACGTCTGCTCGGCTAAGCCGCCGCCAGCTTGCGCTCCAAATCAAACAAGAACCCGTGGATATATTCCTCCGTCCACTCCTCGCCATAAAAGCGCGTCAACATTCCTCGTGCCGGATCCTTCTCCGCCCGGTAATTCAAATAGGCCACATGGGATTGTTTGATCGCTTCCCGCTCGGACTCCGCCACTGGCTCCGCCGCTTTGACAAAGGCAATGTACTGGTCGAGGTAATCTTTGAAGGCTTCAAAAACAGTTGTTTCTACAGCTTCAGTCTCGGAAGGACGAGTCCACAGGAATGCAGGCGAGAAAAACTGCTGTGCTTCTTCAGGGAAGTCGCCGCCCCAAGGCAAATCCTTCTGATAGCCCTTGAACATTTCCATCAACGGCTCGCTGTACTTGGCCTTATAGGCATCCGTGTGGAACAGCGGCTGCATGTCGATCGCAATCAAATGGCCACCGGGCAGTGTCACCAAGTCAGCGCCAAAGAAGGGAATGTCATATTCCAACTGAGGGAAAATCACAAAGTTCAGCACCTGCAACATCGCACCGCCATCCACATGGGCCGCGCGGATTTGGCGAAGTTTAGGTGAACAGGAGCCATAACTTTCGGTGATCACCGTTTGAGGCTTGCTCTTCGAGCCTGTCACGCCTTCTTTGCGCTCGAAGCCTTCGGGGATGGGGTAGTCGGAGAGGTCTAGGTTTTCGTTGAGGGTGGCGATCGCGTGGTCCAAAAACTTTTGGTAAATAGTCATTCAATTAATCCAAATTCAAACAAAGAGATTCTAAAAACGTAGGGGCGCACGGCTGTGCGCCCCTACTTATCCATCAAAAGTGCGACTTAATGGCTTGTCGCTAGCTGAACCGCATCTTCAAACAGAAACTCGTACAAGAAGCGATCTGCCCACTCCGCGCCAAAGTAGCTCTTGAATAAGCCATGGGCTGGGTCTCGCTCTGCGCTGTACTGGTCGTAATCCTTTTGCGCTTTGACAATCCGCTCAACAGCAGCTGGATCATGGTTGGGCTCAGCTTGCTTGATTAGCTGAATATAGGAGTCCACATAATCCTTAAAGGCCGGAAGCACACGGTTTACCACCGTTCCCTCGTCAATCTTGGCAAACAGCAAATACTTGGAAAAATACTGATTGGAATCGTAGAACTTCATGCCCAAATTCTGAGCTAAGTCATCGTAGCGCTCATACATTTCCCGCATGGGCTCCACATACTTCGCGGTGTATGCCTCATCGCGAAAGAGAGGCTGGAAATCCAGCACGACCAAAATCTTCTTTTTGCCACCAAAAGACAGGAAATCAATGCCCAGAACCGGTGCATCATAGCAAGGCCGAGGATAGAGAACACCGTTCAATACTTGGGTCGATTCCCCAGCGTCAATGTAGGTGTAGCGCATCTTACGCATTTCCGGCGCTTCGTAGCACCAGCTCTGAATCGTGGCTGGGTTACGCCCCCGCTCGGAGACATTACGATCTAAGCCCTCAGGAATAGCCTTGGAGGTCAGCTCAAAATTATCTGACAGCGCTTGCTCTAAATACTTTTGAAAAGGCTTATACATTGAGCTGACCGAATCATCTTTTATTAATGTAAACACCATAGGCGATGCACAAAGGCACTGTCCTACGGCCATCTGACAACGCAATAATCCGTAACAGTGTGAACCTTTTGTTGAGCAGTGAGATTGGCAATCCTGCGGGATTGAGAAAAGACCTCCATCTCGCTAGGCAACTCAACATTGCGGCTCAGGATTGCAACCCAGGCTAACTCGCTGCCAAAGCAGCATTGCGTTGCGCCATCTCGTCTAACATCTCGTCCGAGACACAGCGAAACTCAGAACAGTAGGTCATCAAGTTGACTCCCCCCATCATCCGCACGGTACTGACCCTGACGCGGAAGTTGTCATGGACAAACCAGCAGCGCTCTTGGCCCTGGCTATTCTCGTAGTCCGTCGAAATCGTCAGCACACCATCGTCGGCGAAAGCATAGCGACTAATGACGGGAATATCTTCCACATAGCCATGGTCACGGAATAGGCGGCCCGTACGTCCGGTTTCGTCACTGGGGACATCGACGAGTACTGCGGCGTACTTGTCACTGGGGGGACCATCATTCAGGTTGGATTTCCAGCCAAATTGAGCACCGCTGGAGGCACGCTCGATGCCAAATCCCTGCTGGTCGCAGATGTGCTTGACACGATCATCATCGTTATTGAAAACCGTAATGATGAGGTTTGACTCACCGGACTCATCGGCGGTGCTATCGAAGTGATGGACGCTGCGCTGGGTAAACCAGGTGCCTTCGCTTTTGCGAAAGAAGGCTTGCATGGTCATGGGCGAATTGAAGCGGGCCATAGCAAAAGACGAAGGATGGGGGATGGGCTAGGGAGTAAGGGAAGCGATCGCCCTGATGCATCAAGTTGGGCCGTTCTGGCATTAGCTCAGACCCAACAGCGATCCATCTCAGAGCTTTAGCAGTGGAAATAACCGCTGCCTACTTCACTATGGCTCCAGTCTAAGGGGCGGCACAAAGCTTCTTATTCCTTCTGTTTACATCCTGTAACAGGAGGGCCATGGAACGGAAAACGCCTGAGAGAATAGCCCTGAGCTAACGCTTGTTGTTTGCTCCCCTTACAAAATTCTTTTTTGATTGGCCATAACGCTATGACGGCTGTAGACATGGATCCTCGCCTTTCCCCCGAACAGCTCGCAGCCATTCGCCGAGGTGAGACAATTTCAGGCCTCGACCTCAGCCAGGGCCAGTTTTCGGAGACAGATCTATATCAGGTCAATTTGAGTGAGGTAAACCTTAGCAGTGCAAACCTGAGCGGTGCGACTCTCACCAACTCCGATTTGATCGGGGCCAATCTCACTGGAGCAGATCTGAGTAAGGCTGATTTGCGAGGGGTAGACTTCAGCGGTGCCAACCTGCGAGACGTAAACCTGTCGGGGGCCTTCTTAAACCGTGCCAACTTGCAGGGAGCAGACCTTTCCGGTGCAAAGATTGAGGAAACAAAATTCCAAGTGGCTCGCTACGATCGCCACACCCAATGGCCTGAAGACTTCAATTACAAAAAATCCGGTGCAGTCGGTCCCAAAGCTCAACTCAATGGGGCTTATCTAAACGGCGCTAGCATGCGCGGAGCCGACCTGGAAGAAGTGAACTTTCTCGGGGCCTATCTCAGTGGGGCCGACTTCAGCCAAGCCAATCTCCTCAATGCTTCCTTTAGTGGAGCTGATCTGCGGCGGGTCTCCTTTGCTGGTGCTTATATGCGAGGCGCTCGTCTCAATGGAGCCCAACTCCAGAGCGTGGACTTTCGCGCTGCAGACTTGACCAATGCTGAATTCAACAACATAGAAGGTCTGGCAGGAGCAGATTTCTCGAAGGTTCAGGGGCTATCTGACGCGGCTCGTTCCAGCATTCTTAGTCACCCCAGCCGAGAATTGACGGCCTGGAATCCTTTAACGCGTAAGACGACTCAAGAGAGTCTGGCTATATGAGACTAGGCCTACATACCTGATTGAGCCATTCTTTCCTGGCAAGGATCATTGAGAAATAAATTCTAGTGTGTCTTTTTGTGGTTTTCCTCTCATCTTACTAACTGCCCTACAGATAGAGGAGAGGCTTCTTTCATTTCAAGCTCTTGGGGGGGAAGTCATCAAAACTCATGCTGATCGAGCCCTTACAGCGAATGTTTGAGTCGGACTCTAGATGACATTGAGTCTCATTAATCCTGACCATTGAAGAATTGGGATGCAAAACCCTGTGGCCCATGTGACGCAAGATTTTTAGCTCCTCTATTGTTTTCGCTCGACCCCACCTCTCAATTATGAGACGCCATTAACTTTTGATGATTTGTAAATGTAGGTTTCTTGGGCTGGTTTAGGATTTCCGTAAGCAACGCGTGAACACAGATTGCTCGTTAGTTCTGCTCTTGCTTTGTTTTGGGTGCCAGAAGGAGCCCATAGCATTTCAGTCAGCAGCCCTATCCTCATTCAGATGACCTCTGTTCCTAAGAACAGCTGTCTTTATTGAGGTTCCGCTGTGTGAGTCTTCCCACTTTCAAAGTTCTTAGCAGTTGATTTGAGAGCCAGGGAAGTCGCTTTACTGGCTTAGCCTTACGCCTTCTTTTTTTTGAAGACTGTTTTAGTAAATCTACTTGCCTACATATTTAGGAAGCTTATGGCGATTCCGTTATTAGACTATTCTCTCAAAAGTCAAAACCAGCGTGTTCAAGGCTTTGAGGTGGCTGGGGATGAACAGCCTAGAATTTTCTCTGCTGAGGATTTGCGTTCCCCTGGAGCGATGGATGACTTGATTCAAGCAGCCTATCTTCAGGTCTTCCATGAGCAGCAGATGCTCAAGCATAATCGGCAGACTTTTCTAGAGTCTCAGCTACGCAACGGTCACATTACCGTACGAGAGTTTATTCGTGGCTTGGTCACGTCTAGTCCATTTCGAACCTATAACTACAACAGCAATAGCAACTATCGCTTTGTAGAGCTCTGTGTCCATCGCCTCTTAGGTCGTGATGTTCATAGCGATCGCGAAACCCAATCTTGGTCCATTGTTTTGGCGACCCAGGGTTTGAATGGTTTTGTCGATGCTCTGCTCAATGGTGAAGAGTATGTGTCGAACTTTGGAGATGACATCGTTCCTTTCCAACGTCGTCGAGTGCTGCCCCAACGTTCGGCGGGTGAGCTGCCCCATCAACGTATGCCCCGCTACAGTGCGGACTATCGTATTCGCTTAGAGGACAGTGGGCTGTTGGTCAAAGGCGGTGGCGGCGGAGCAGCTTCCTATAGCTCGACCTGGGAGGGCAACTTGCCGCCAAAGTCTGCACGTATGTTCGGTGCTGTGATCACCATTGGAGGAGCTACGGTTCTCCTGGGCATGACTATTTCGGTCGCTCTGGCAGCCTTCGGTCTGATCAGCCTCTAGAGAATTCACAATTCGCAACAATTCAAAACGCCTGACCTGTATGGATTTGACCTGAAAAGCTCCTTATCTACAAATGTCCATAGGTTACATTTCTTAAGTTATTATGACTTGAGAAACTCGTATTATGAGACTCGGTAAGGCTCTGTTCTTGGGGTTTAATCCAGAATCTCTGCGCTATGTATGGTTTCAATCCAAATTTCTCATTTTAGAGGTTTGGTCTGTCTCTATTTCAGCTCTAAGCGTTTTACACATTACTGGTGCTGAGTCGCTCATCGTTCCTGCAGGTACAGTAGGCGATCGCAACTGTTTGCTGCGGTTGGTTGGACGTCCCTCACCTTGTCAAAACTCCGTTAATATCCATTAGGAGACAGTTTCAATGCCATTTGGACCTGCATCCCAACTGGGGATTGCTCGCTTTGACGAGACTCCCCCGGTCGAGTTGCTTCCCGGCCGCTCCCAAGAGGATGCCGAAGTTATTATCCAAGCCGTTTACCGCCAGGTTCTGGGTAATGCCTATGTGATGGAGAGCGAGCGCCTCTCCGTTCCAGAATCTCAGTTTAAGCGTGGAGAGCTCAGCGTACGTGAGTTTGTTCGCCAGGTCGCGAAGTCTGAGCTGTATCGCTCTCGCTTCTTCGATTCCTGCGCGCGCTATCGCTACATTGAGCTAGCTTTCCGCCATCTGTTGGGTCGTACGCCTTACGACCTCGAAGAGATGCGTGGGCACAGCACGACTCTCGACAATAAAGGCTTTGAAGCCGATGTTGATAGTTTTGTGGATAGTGCAGAGTATCAAGACACCTTTGGTGAGGATACTGTCCCCTTCCTACGCGGCTATAAAACTGAATCCTGTCAAAGCATGGTTCAGTTCACCCACTTCTTCGCCATGGTGCGTGGCTCTTCTAGCAGTAGCCTCAAGGGCAGTATTGCTGGTAAAGCTCCGGTGTTGAATAGCCGTGTCATTAACACTGAACCTACGCCATTCCAGGGAAGCGGCTCTACTTTTGTCGAGCCTACTTTGGGCTCGCGCCAGCGTTTAGGGTCGGGCTCAAGCTCCGATGGCAAGGTTTACCGCGTCGAGGTAACTGCTTACCGTTCCAACGTGGTCAATCGCGTTTCCAAGTTCCGTCGCAGCAACAAAGTGTACATGGTGCCCTTTAATCAGCTGTCGGAAACATACAAGCGAATTCACCGGGAAGGTGGCTCTATTGCTAGCGTATCTTCTGTGAACTAGTTTGATGGAGCTAGGTTTTTGGGATGTGTCCAATCGTCGCTGACTAGAAACCTCGCTCCTTTTCTGGGTCTTTATGACCTAGGGGCTGCTGCAATAGAGCATGGTAATTTGTTCTTAGTCTGTAGCTATTAATAAGAGTCGAGTCTAGACCCATTCTTGGTGATTAGTCCTTCTAAAGGCATTCCCTAGTTTTGGACTGTCTCGTTTTCAACATTTTTGATAAAAGTCGCTAAGGTTTCTTCCGCCATGGTTAGTACCGCTCCAGCTGTAAAGTTTGGGATTGATGCGTTTGCCGAAACTCGCTTTGAGCTTTGGCCAACAAGCACGAGTGATGATAAGCAGGCCGTGATCAATGCGGTGTATCGGCAAGTTTTGGGTAACGCCCATGTGATGGAGAGTGAGCGCCAAGTGAGCGCCGAGTCCTACGTCTGCAATGGCCAGTTCTCAGTTCGTGAGTTTGTCCGTGCTGTTGCTAAATCCGACTTTTATAGGTCTCGTTTCTTTGAATCCTCTGCTCCCTATCGCTTCGTGGAGTTGAACTTCAAACATCTCTTAGGGCGTGCACCTGCTAGCCAGGCTGAAGTCTCTGAGCATATTCGCCGATGCGTTGAGCATGGCTATGAAGCAGAAATTGATTCCTACATCGATAGTGACGAGTATCAAGCCAATTTTGGTGAGGATACTGTTCCCTTCTATCGTGGTACCCAAAGCCAGCTAGGTCAGAGCCAGGCCGTATACAACCGCACCTATGCGATCTTCCGTGGCCCTGCGGAAAGCGATAAGGCTGTTAAGTCTTCCACGCTGGTTGCTGCGATCGCTGGCAATAGTGCAACCAAGATTTCGCCTCCAACTTCCGGTGCGATTGGTGGTGCATACGCGGCTCCTGGCAAGCGCTTCAAGATTGTGGTGACCGGAATGACCAATGGTAGCCGTCGCCGTTTAGCAACCAAGACCTACATGGTTCAAGGTGACAACATGACTCAGCAGATGAAGCAGATTCATCGCACCAGTGGCCGTGTGGTGAGTATCACCGAAGTTGCTTAATCAAGGAATCTTTGTTGGGCGCTAGGGAAATTGCTCTAGTTCCCAACATTGCTTTGATGGCGTAATCTGTTTCGCAATGGCGGTGGCAATGCGGCATTTACTTCATTGTTATCACTTAGCACTTCGTTACGCCGGTTTGGGATTGTGTCTTCGCGGGTAGATCGTAAGATCATTGCTATATCCAAATAGCTATTTAGAGCCCGGCTAAGGCATCGAATAATTCGAGTACCGTTTTTAGTATTGGGAGCAATAGTGATATGGCTTTATGGGTTAGCCCCGAGACAGTTGAGTTGCGTGATCAATTCTCCGAGGGCGAGATTCAAACCGTTATTCGAGCGGTGTATCGACAGGTATTAGGTAATGCCCACCTCGCAGAGAGTGAGCGGCTCGAAAGCCTTGAGTCTTTGCTGCGTGATGGTCGCCTTTCTGTTCGCGAGTTTGTTCTTGCGGTCGGCCAATCCGAGCTCTATCGTAAGAAGTTCTTCGAAAGCTCCTCTCAGTACCGCTTTATCGAGCTGAACTTTAAACACTTCTTGGGTCGTGCTCCGCTCAACCAGGCGGAAATTTCGGAACATGTACAGCGTTACCATGACCAAGGTTATGACGCTGAGATTAGCTCCTATGTTGAGAGTATGGAGTATGGACAGAGCTTTGGAGACAGCGTTGTTCCCTACGCCCGAGCTGCGCAAACAATGACTGGTTTGGGGAATGTTACCTTCAACCGCTCCATGGCTCTGATGCGTGGTGAAGCTACGAGCGATGCTAGCAACCGCTCCAGTCTTATTTATGCCTTGGCATCTGGTTCATCCCCTCGAATCAGCCCTCCTTCAGGTCAGTCTTATCGAATGGGGGGTTCTACGGGCGCTGGCTTTGCTCTGCCAGCTAGCGGTCCTACTGCAGGTCAACGCTTCTTGCAGTCTATGGAGAGGAGGGCAAGCAGTGAAGCTTTACAGATTCCACAGCCCATAGGTAATGGAGCGTCCGCTTCTGAGCAACAAGGGGTTGGTCGTTTCCAGCGACGAGACCCAGTGGAGATGTTGCCCGGTCGTTCTAATGACGAGGCCGAGGTGGTTATCCAGGCCGTCTATAAGCAGGTCTTAGGCAATGCTTATGTGATGGACAGCGAGCGCTTGTCTGTACCTGAATCTCAGTTGAAGCTAGGTGCGATCAGTGTGCGTGAGTTTGTTCGCCAAGTGGCGAAGTCAGAACTCTATCGCTCTCGTTTCTTTGATGTTTGCCCTCGCTATCGCTACATTGAACTTGCTTTCCGCCATCTATTAGGCCGTACGCCAACTGACCTTGAGGAAATGCGTGGACACAGCACTACCCTAGATACCCAAGGCTTTGGCGCTGACATCGATTCTTTTGTCGATAGTGCTGAATATCAGGACACCTTTGGTGAGGACACAGTGCCTTATTTGAGGGGCTATGAGACTGAAACCTGTCAAAGCATGGTTCAATTCACCCATTTCTTTGAAATGGTTCGTGGCGATTCCAGCAGTAGCCTGAAAGGCAGTATTGCAGGTAAGTCTCCGGTTCTCAACGGTCGCGTCATAAACACCCAGGCTGTTCCGCTAAAGTCTACGAGTGGTGCTGGTGCTGTATTCTCAGAGCCAGCATTGGGCTCTCGCCAGCGCCATGGTGTTGGTGCCAGTGCGGATGGCAAGGTTTATCGTGTTGAGGTGACAGCTTACCGTTCTAATGTGGTGAGTCGAGTTTCTCGCTTCCGTCGTAGCAATAAAGTCTACATGGTGCCCTTTAGCCAGCTATCAGAAACTTACAAGCGGATTCACCGGGAAGGTGGCGTTATCGCTAGTATTGCTCCTGTTAGTTAAGCCGATTCATTTGTTTCTGGAATAACAGCTGAAACTAGAGGTATTGACTCGAAAACAGGCTTTAAATCTGTTTTGTTATACCTATTAGAAGAGTGAGGTTTGGAGTCTATTCAAACCCCGCTCTTTTGGTTTTTTAAAATCCATTTTGTCTAGGCTAGTTGCTGGCTTCAATCTAAGCTTTCGATAAAGCTACAGCGGCCCTCACCTCGATTGGCCTGATTCAAGTCACCCTCTGCCCTCTCTCCCCCAGGAGATGGGAAAATCAAGGTTGGAAAGGAAAGCTCTCTAATCCCCTAGCCCTTTCTCCTAATAGAGAAGGGTAGGGGATTAGGTTAGTTTTAAGGTTGTCGAACTTAGGTTAGCTTCACTCTCTTAGAGACCTGATTAGACTGAGGCTTATACTCTGTTTGGGCAAGTGCTCTTGCGCTTATTAATAGCCTGCATGCAGATTGGTTCTATCTTTATCGTTGCAATTTGAAGTGACCCAGTGACTTCGGGTATTGATTAGTCAAATACTGTCTTGGAACTTTATGAATAGGAGGGTTGATCAGGCAATAAAAGGCGAGCCACTGTTAAGTGTCTTAACGTTAGGTAGCGACTAATGTAATCCACCAACCTTAGTGCAGTTTAATGGATCAAAACGCCTGATTTCACTAGGTTTTTTTAACGTTGATTAACATCCTGTTTTTTGGGAGATAAAACAATGGCTTTGTGGGTAGAATCCTCAGATGGAATCGAACTTAGATCTAATTTTACAGAAGACGATCTTCAGGTTGTAATTCGTGCTGTTTATCGTCAAGTTTTGGGTAATGCTCATGTGGCTGATAGCGAGCGATTAACCAGCGTAGAGTCCATGCTGCGCAATGGTGACATGAATGTTCGCCAGTTCGTTGAGGCTGTGGGTCTCTCTGAGCTCTATCGCAAGAAGTTCTTCGAAGGGTCTTCCCAATACCGCTTTATTGAGCTGAATTTCAAGCATTTCCTGGGCCGGGCTCCCAGAGATCAAGCTGAAATCGCTGAGCACGTTAAGCGCTACAACGATGATGGCTATGACGCAGATATACTCTCTTACACCGGTAGCGATGAGTATCTTCAGAGTTTTGGTGAGAATGTAGCGCCCTATGCGCGGATGACTCAAACCCAGACGGGAATGAAGAATTCTGCCTTCAATCGTTCCTTTGCTTTGTTCCGGGGGGATGCAACAAGTGATGCCAGTGGAAAAGCTCGCTTGATCTCCGCTGTGGGCTCTAACCTTGCCACAGCAATTTCTGCTCCAGCGAAGGGCTCGGGAGCTGCTAGCAACAATGGCAAGCGCTTCCGCGTTGAAGTGGTAAGCCCTGGCCAGGGGGCTCGCTTCCGCCGTGCGAATGCAACCTATGTGGTGAACTACAGCCAGTTGCAGAACCGGATGCGGACTATCCAGCGCCAGGGTGGTCGTATTGCATCTATTTCTGAGGTTGCTTAGACTCCATTGAGTTTGAGATTGCCTTAAACTTGGGAGGCTGTGAACTTGCGTTCTGGCCTCCCAGTTTTTGGGGGAGCTTGGGGCGAGATCGCTTGCTGGGTCTCAGCTTTGAGCCCTATGCTTTACAGATATTGAGGCTTTTGCAAGGCAAGTGGTTTTCGAGCAGCGGAGTGGTTCTATGACGCTCAAATTCTAAAAAGCTTTCTGGGATAGTTCATGAATATTGAAACGTTTGTCGATCGCTCTTTGGGACGCTGGCGATCGCAGCGTAGCAGCCATAACCTGGCGTTTCAGCATTCGGAAGAGGTGCTTTCTAAGGTTGATATTGTTTCCGTTGCTGCCAGCGACGAATCGGTGATTGAGCTGTGCAAAGCTCAAGGGTTTGATCCTGAAGCGGCGGTTTCTCCTTTCCACATGGCTTGGGAGGGTGAGTCCGACTGGGATGACGATGAGAAGACAGAAGGCAGTTGCTTGCTCGTGCCCATCGCGGATCCAAATGGTGTTGCCAATCAAGGCAAACTACTGCGCTCCAAGGGATATGCCGAAGAAATGCCAGCGGTGGGGGAATACCGTTTTACAGAGGAGGGAGTATTTGTGCTGATTACTCCCTACGATCGCGCCTCTGCTGAGGAGCGAATTTGGTTTGGCACACCTAATTTACGCTTTCGCGTTTCCATGATTCGGACTAGTGACGGTGCCGGAGTGCTTACAGCCTCCTTTGCCTCAGAAATTCGTTCCCAAGCTTAGACGTTACGATGGGGCAGCACGGAGCGCCTGCGTAAATCGTCCTAAGATTGAGGTAACGATGAGCATGACGGGCTAAGCTGGAGAGAGTCAAAGCAAAGACCCATGCAAACGGCTTCTGAGAGCATCACGGATTTGAATTCATCCTTTGCAACCCTCTGTCGTTGGATGGCAGGGGAGTTTAGCAATCAAGACCAGTCCATCGCAGAACCGGCTAATTACGCCCATATACGGGTAGCTTTTCGTCCTTTGCCTGCTGGTTTTTTCCAGGGGGTAGGCTTCTATTCTGAACAGGCCTACGACTATGATCTCTGGTCTCCCTATCGTCAGGGGATCCATCGCTTGGTAGAACAGTCGGATGGCTCTGTTTTCATCGAGAACTATGCGCTCAAGGAGCCCATGCTTTATGCGGGGGCCAGCCGCGAAGATAGTATCTTGGCATCTATTCCCCCTGACGGAATTGAGCGGCGGTGTAACTGTTCCATGGTCTTTACCCCCACAGAAATCCAGCCCGACTTTAGTCGTCTGCCGGAGGGAGCTTCCCCAGATCTGCCCGGTGCTGCTGGGAGCGGGCTTCGTTATGTGGGCCAGGTAGAGCCTGGCAATAATTGCCTCATCCCTCGGGAGGGTCGCATCACCTATTTAGTGAGTGAAGTAGACCTGACTGAAACGACTTGGGTTAGCCGCGATCGCGGCTTTGATGTAGAGACGAATGAACATATCTGGGGCTCTGCTCTTGGCCCTCTAAGGTTTAAAAGGATTCGCAGTTTTGCGGAAGAGCTCCCTGCCCTGGGTTAAATTTCTAGCAGCTCGCTCCCTCTTCCCTAAGGAGAGCTAGACAATATAGATAGTTGCTGCAAGACCCCATAGGGTTACCGTTCTTAGCCTGAGCTGAGTTAAAAATGATGCAGCTTAGGATGATGCCCCCATAAGCCTTGACCTATACCTTTTAACATTTCTCCTGAGGCCAGGCCGTCATGTATCCCGTTCAGGCCGAAAAGAAAATGCGAGCTTGGATTCGCAGTCACCATCTCATTTGTTCGGGTAACTTCTATCTCTTTGAAACGCTAGACTACCCGGCGGTTGAGCGATTTTCGGAATGTGTTGAGACCTTAGGAGGAGTGGTTATTAATGTTGAGCCATTGAAGAAAATTTGGATGGGCAATCGTCGGCAGGTGATGCTCTATCGAGTCAAAGCAAGTTTGCATACCCCTGAACATGCCCTGCGTAATTATTGGAGCAAGCGGGGTAGCTTTTACTCTCGCTTTGATGAACGAGGCTAATAAGGCGATTAGTGCAGTGCCCCAAGCAGCTCAATCGACGTAAACCTCCCTCAACTCCAGCCTCTATTTTTCATAGATTTGTCTGTTTGCGCTCCCATTTCTTGTGTTGGAGTGCATTGCCCCATAAGCAAACATTTTCAAACAGAGAGGCAAAGGTCTCATACAGCAGGATCTGCTTAGCTTGCTCGCCTTTTATTAAGAAAAGCGTCTATTAGGGTTAATTTTTTGTAATAACTCTGTTCAAGAGAAACCTCGTTGATACAGACCCATCTGAAGCAACAGACGCTCAAAATAGCCGGTGGTCGTGCAGAAAATTATGTGCGACGAGTTGAGGCCTCAAGGTGTATTCAAACAGCCTTAACGTAGCTGTCATAGCCATAACTAAGGCCTCGCAAAGGGTCTCTATCACGGAGTTTTGGCTATTGCCTGGGTAATAAAACTTAATGACGAGCTTCGGCTCTCGACACCCGCTGTCGTTGTATAAATGTAACAGTGCACGTAAGACTAAAGGTCATGTAACCTAGAGGGAAAGTGGCTTCCGTTCTCCCTCGTGAACAGGAGTTTTTACATGCCTTTTGGGCTGCACTTTCAGCTAAAATGAGAAGCGTTAGCACTTCTGTGTGAAACGCCTAGGCCAAAGCGAAAGTCTCTGCACTGCTTTGGACTCTGGAAAGCTCGGCGATTTCCTCTGATTGTTCATCAGGGTTCGGACTAGCTAGCCAGTTATGCTGATTGGATTACAACTACTTTTTGTAAGTCAAGCGAATCGAGATTTAGGAGATTATTAATGTTTGACGCTTTTACCAAGGTCATCGCTCAGGCTGACGCACGTGGTGCTTATGTCTCTGGCGCTGAACTGGATGCTCTGAGTGCGATGGTTGCTGACAGCAACAAGCGTACCGACGCCGTTAACCGCATGACCAGCGGAGCTTCTGGCATCGTTGCTAATGCAGGTCGTGCATTGTTCGCTGCTCAGCCTGGTTTGATCGCTCCTGGTGGTAATGCTTACACCAGTCGTCGCATGGCTGCTTGCCTGCGTGACATGGAAATCATCCTTCGCTACGTCACCTATGCAACTTTTGCTGGTGATGCTTCTGTCTTGGATGACCGCTGCTTGAATGGCCTCCGTGAGACCTACTTGGCTCTTGGTACTCCTGGCGCTTCCGTTGCTGAAGGCGTTCGCTTCATGAAAGATGCTGCTTTGGCTGCTGTTGGCGACACAAATGGCATCACTGCTGGTGATTGCAGCGCCCTGATGTCTGAAATCGGTGGCTATTTCGACAAAGCTGCTTCTGCTGTCGGTTAAGTCTCTTTTGGACTTGATACTTGGGCATTAGCTTGAGAATTCTGTTTGTTAATTCAAATCTTGTAAAACAAGGGAGATCCCTTTCATGAAAACCCCTCTTACCGAAGCGGTCGCTTCTGCTGATTCTCAAGGTCGCTTTTTGAGCAGCACTGAAATCCAAACTGCTTTTGGTCGTTTCCGTCAAGCATCAGCTGGCCTCGAAGCTGCCAAGGCTTTGTCTGCTAAAGCTGATTCTTTGGTTAACGGCGCTACCCAAGCTGTTTACACCAAGTTCCCTTTCACCACTCAGATGCAAGGCCCTAACTTTGCTTCTAGTGCCGAAGGCAAAGCTAAGTGTGCTCGTGACGTTGGCTACTACCTGCGCATGGTCACCTACTGCCTCGTTGCTGGTGGTACCGGCCCCATGGATGACTACCTCCTGGCTGGTATTGATGAGATCAACAAGACTTTTGATCTCTCCCCTAGCTGGTACGTTGAAGCTTTGAAGAACATCAAAGCCAACCACGGTCTGTCTGGTGATGCGGCTACCGAAGCTAATTCCTACTTGGATTATGCTATCAACGCACTGAGCTAGATCCCTCTAGTTGGTCTGTTGATCGTCTGATCTAATGAAGCCTGGATAGTGAGGCAGTTCCTGATTTATTTGGGGTTGTCTATCTGTCCAGGCTTTAGTGTTTCTTGATGACTGCTTTGCCTGTGATGTCGACCAATCCCCCTGAGATCTCTACTGACTCGCTATCTCTTGAAGATGCGATCGCGAACCTCAAGCAAACTGAGGACCCAGACCTTCGCTACTATGCTGCTTGGTGGTTAGGGCGTTTTCGAGTCAATCAGCCCGATGTCGTGGATGCGTTGGTGGTGGCATTGGAAGATGAGTCCAGTCGCTCCCCCGATGGGGGTTACCCGTTGCGACGCAATGCAGCGCGAGCATTGGGGAAGTTGGGTGAGCCCCGTGTAGTGCCTGCCTTGTTGGCGAGTTTGCAGTGTGAGGATTATTACGTGCGTGGCGCAGCGGTGGAGTCCCTGGGAGATTTGGGGGATAAGGTTGCGATTCCGAGATTGTTAGACTTTTTGGACGGAGGAGTTGAAGCGGCAACGATGATGCCAGGTAAGCCTCACTTGCGGGAGCCCTATGATTTGATTCTGGAGGCTTTGGGAAGTTTGGGAGCTACTGAGGCGGTTGATCAGATTAAGCCGTTTGCGGAGCATTCTGTTGAGAAGGTGCAATATGCAGCGGCGCGGGCCATGTACCAATTGACTGGGGAGTCTAGCTACGGAGATGTCTTGGTGCGGGCCTTGGCTGCGCCGGACTTGCAGTTGCGTAGGGCAGCACTGATGGATATTGGGGCGGTGGGTTATATGCCGGGGGCTGAGGCGATCGCTGAGACCTTGGCGGAAAACAGCCTCAAGTTGATTGCACTTAAGGGATTGTTGGAAACCCATTTGCAACAGTCTCCTGGGGATGTCCTCTCTGATGAAGCCATTCATGCCATGGATTTGATGGATGATTTGCTGTAACCGGTTGGCAAGCTCGTTCCTATTCTCTATTTTCAACTTTTTTTGACCTTAGCCTTAGTGCCATGACTGTTTCTTCTGGTTCACCTCAGTTGCAACCGCTACTCGATAAGCTCCACAGCGCTGGCACTGCAGAAACGGTGCGATTTGCGGTGGAGGATATCGCTGCAGCCCAGTTGGTGGAGGCGGTGCCGATTTTGATCGAGGTCTTGGGCTATAACAACCCTGGTGCAGCGGTGGCTGCGGTGGATGGTTTGATTACCATCGGTGAGCCAGCAGTTATGCCGCTGATGGAGTTGCTGGATGGCTTTAACTATGGTGCTCGGGCTTGGGCTTTGCGAGCCCTGGCGGGTATTGGTGATCCGCGTGGTATTGATCTGTTGGTGAAAGCGGCGGTGGAGGATTTTGCCCTAAGTGTGCGCCGGGCTGCGGCTCGGGGGGTGGGGAAGTTGCATTGGCAGGAGTTTTCGGGAGAGGGCGATCGCGTTGCTGCCCAGTCCAAGGCCTTAGAAACGCTGATTCAGGTCTGCGATGACCCTGAGTGGGTGGTGCGCTATGCCGCAGTGACTGGCTTAGAAGCCTTGGGGCATGCGCTGGAGTCTCAGCTGGCCGATGAGCGGCCTCACCTGATTGCGCGGCTGGAGACTGTGGTTCTGGGAGATGAAGCCCCGGCATTGCAAGCCAGGGCGAAGTTGGCCTTGCAGCGTATGGCCTAGCTGCTGGCTAGTCTTGTTGGGCAGGACAGCCCATTACAAATTAGGTCGGGTGACGATGATGCCGATCGCGGAATCCACCCGCTCAATATAGGTCTGTAGATCGCTGGCTAGGATGACGCCAGCATTGGGGGCGGCGTGGATTAATCCGAGATTGCCATTGGAATGACGATAAACCAATCCGGTGTGAGTCACGTCAAGGTCAGTGACTGAGGTTGCGACAGCAACAATGTCGCCCGCTTGCAGTTGGTCATATTGGCGACGGATTTGGGCTGTGGGAATGTATCCGAAGGGAGGATTGAATGCTGTCTCGCGGCTGAGACTGTCGTTGATTGAACGGTTCAGGCGTTGTTCGGCATCTCGAATGCAGTTGTATTGGCTATCCGCTTTGAGTTGGGGGTAGCTGCCTCGATGGTTTCCCATGAAGGTAATGGCTTTGTTGAGGGGCTGAATTTGCAGGTTCGCAATGGGGGAAGCGTTGCCCCGCTGCTGGTTGTCTAAGATCCAGTCCGAGAAGTAATGGAGACGACCGCAGTAGTCTTGCAACTTGCCCCCACGATAGCGATAGTCCTCCACAGATTCTGCAAAAGTTGTGGATGCAATTGTTCGTTGCGCCGCTAGGTAAAGCTCGGGGGGCGAGGATTCCACTTGAATGATGGCCTTGCCAAGGGCCAATACGGTTTCGATGAAGAGAACGCAGTCGAATTCTTGGAGGGAGAGGACTAAGGTCTCCGTTTTACCACTGTCGAGGAGTCCTGCTCGGTACTGCTCTCCCAGGAATTGCTTGGCAATGGATTGAATGAGTTGGGGGTAGGGCTGTTGATGCCAGCGTTCTGCCTGGGCTTTGGCTAAGAGGTTGTGAAGGCGATCGCGGTCTGCTGGGTCCAGTAATGCGGAAGCTGTTTCCAAGCTGCCCTGGCCATTGGAAGGTCGCAGTTCAATATTGGGGCTAGGACTGGGACTCGTTGAAAGAACAGAACCTTCCAGAGGGCCTACAATTTCAATCTGCTGAAGTTCGGGTTGCTGAAGCAACTCTTCGGGCTGAGCAACAGCACTGGCCCAAGGCCAGAGGCTGACGATGATTGCCAGGGATAGAGAAGTCCGTTGGGTTGCGCTCATTGTTGTCCTAGCCTGCTTCACTGTCTGCGCCATCTGTCTTAATACCACAAAGAGCCATGGATGATTGGCAAAGATGCCCCCCCTCCATGACCCTTCTATTACGCTTGAGGTTTCCCTGGGCTCGCGCGATCGCCTTAGGCTGTCTCTTACTTTGCTAACCAGCGAGCCGCATCCTTGGCGTGATAGGTCAAGATTAGATCCGACCCAGCCCGCTTGAAGCTGGTCAGCGTCTCTAGGACGACCTTTTCCTCATCAATCCAGCCGTTGAGGGCCGCAGCCTTGACCATGGAATACTCGCCGGAGACGTTGTAGGCCGCCACGGGCAGATCAGTCATCTCTTTAATGCGCCAGATGATGTCCATATAGGATAGGGCAGGCTTGACCATGACAAAGTCCGCGCCTTCGGCGATATCTAGCTCTACTTCCCGCAGAGCTTCGCGACCATTACCGGGGTCCATTTGGTAGGTGCGGCGATCTCCAAACTGGGGGGCAGATTCAGCGGCATCGCGGAAAGGACCGTAGTAGGCCGAGGAGTACTTGGCGGAATAGGCCATGATTGGCGTATCCGTAAAGCCTGCTTCGTCCAGGCCTTCGCGAATGGCCCCCACGAAGCCATCCATCATGCCCGAAGGAGCGATGACATCGGCACCGGCCTTGGCCTGGGAGACTGCAACTTTCTTCAGTAGTTCCAGGGTGGGGTCATTGAGCACCCGGCCCGTCAGGTCGCCAGTTTCCAAGTAGCCGCAGTGACCATGGACGGTGTACTCACAGAGGCAGGTATCTGCCACGACAACCAGCTCAGGAACTGCTTCTTTGACAGCCGTAGCTGCCTTTTGGACGATGCCGCAGTCATGCCAGGCTCCCGTGGCCTCATTGTCCTTTTCATCGGGGATGCCGAAGAGAATCACCGATGGAATGCCCAGGTCGTAGACTTCCTTAGCCTCTTCCACGATCTTGTCGATGGAGAGTTGAAAGACCCCCGGCATTGACTTGACCTCGTTGCGAACGCCGGACCCTGGCACTGCAAAAAGGGGATAGATAAAGTCGTTGGGAGTCAGGGTGATTTCCCGCACCATGCGACGGAGACCGTCGGTTTGACGCAGGCGGCGGGGCCGGTGGGATGGAAACATGGCTAGCTTAAAGAAGTATGTAAAAGCGATCCGAACCTTCTAGTTTAAAAGTCTGAGGTGCCCATTCTGCTGCGTTCAGGTAACGTTCTGTGACGGTCGGGTCTGGGATGATTTTGAATTTTCTATTAGAGCCCTGCTTAGGGTGAACTACTTCATTTCCTTCGAGGTGATACTTTGAATTCTTGCATTGCGCGATCGCTGTCCGGATTGAGATCGAGAGGTCATGAAAATGGAACAGCGCAAACTGCTGGTTGTTGCTGGTCTATCCAGGCCAACAGAGTTTAAGCGGTCGAGAGGTTTATTCCTTCGCGACATATTGTTATTGAATTGGACTTGAAGGGGCATTTATGGTGGATCGGATTCAGCCAGGACCTGGTCAAGAATCGGTCTGGGATTATCCAAGACCCCCTCGTCTGGAGGATTGTACGCGGTCCATTGAGGTCATTTTCAATGGCGTACAAATTGTGAATAGCCAGCGAGCTAAGCGCGTGTTGGAAACGAGCCATCCGCCGGTGTACTACATTCCGCCGGAAGATATTCAGATGCGTTACTTCACCCAGACGACCCGCAGTTCGTTTTGTGAGTGGAAGGGCTTAGCGGGGTATTACAGCTTGCAAGTCGGCGATCGCAAAGTCGAGCATGTCGCCTGGTTCTATCCCCATCCCACCCCCGATTTTGAGCCTATTCGAAATTATCTCGCCATGTATGCTGCTCCCATGGAGCGCTGCACTGTGGGGGGCGAGATTGCCAAGCCTCAACCCGGAAATTTCTACGGTGGGTGGATCAACTCTTGGAGCGTAGGACCTTTCAAGGCAGGACCGGGTAATTATCGCTTGCCTGAATAGAAGTTGCGCTGTAACACTGTGCCATTACAAAAGGGGCTCCTTTCTCGTTGAGCATGAATGCACTGCAGAGGTGATGTGGACGACATCTTTTCTTGTGCAAGCTTGTTACTTTAAGACTCTGGCTTGAGTAAACTTGCCTCAGGATGCGAGCCCAGCGAGTGGGAAGTCTTAAAACTAAATCAGCAGCGCTTCAGGTATTGATTCAGGCTTATTCCAAACTTAAACTTTTCACAACCCAATAATCATTTCCCCTTGAAGTACGCTTTCTAAACTGACTGTAGAAAACGAATCACAGTTAGGTATTTGGCATGGTGCTAAGTAAGCCCCAGAAAGCGGGTTTGGCCCTCACGTCTAGAACCATTGAGACGAATGACAATTCATCAGTGGCGGTGCGCGAGCATCTCAATCATCTGTATCAGAATTTCCCCGTCCATTCTTTCCATCGCGGCCAAGAGATTCCCTTAGAAGCTCATCAAATTTGGATTGTTCTTCGTGGAGTTGTCTTGCTCAATACGCTGTACCCCAGTGGAGATGAAGCGTTGCTGGGCTTGGCTGTGCCCTCCATGCCCTTGGGGCTTCCCTTGACTCAAGTCACGCCGTATAGCGCAGTGACGCTCGCAGATGCTGAACTTTTGCTGTTGACCTTGGATGAGCTCCATCGCTCTCCCACCATTCAGCAGGCGCTTAACCAGCAACTCATTCGTCGTCTTCAGCAATCGGAGAGTATGACTGCCTTGCTGGGCCTTCGACGGGTGGAGGATCGGCTCAAGCAGTTTCTGCTACTACTTTCTCAATCTGTGGGAGAGCCCTGTAAGCAAGGCCGTTTATTGTCAGTGCGACTGACCCACCAGCACCTAGCCAATGCTCTGGGGACCACTCGGGTGACGGTCACTCGAATTCTGAATCAGCTACGTAGTGATGGTTGGTTGGAGATTACCCAAGGACGTCGAATTATTATTCGCGGCTAATCTAATAGTGCTGTGAACAAAAGCCCAGCCAGAAGTAATTTCTGGCTGGGCTTTAAGCTAGCTGGCTATTGATCGACCCAATGCTGGTGAAGCAGTCTTAGGGCTGATTCATATCCTTAGGGACGCCACATGGTGATGAGTGGGTCTTGTAGAGGCTTGATATGACGATAGGAAGGAAGCTGGGCCTGGAGAGGCTCGTCTCGCTCTAGCAACTCAGCCCGGATAGGTACGACACCGGTATCCTTCGTTCCTAAGTAATTCGCAGCCCCAAAAGAGAGGTCTAGGATGCGATCGCCCACATAGGGACCGCGATCATTAATACGAACCACTAGCTGCTCCCCCGATTTGAGATTGGTAATTCTCAAATAGGTATCGAAAGGAAGTTCCTTATGGGCTGCTGTGAACATGTCTTGGTCGTAGATTTCCCCAGTTGCCGTTAGGCGACCATGGAAATAGGGTCCATACCAAGAGGCATCGCCCTTAAGATAGTCCCCCGTAGACTTGAGGCCATGCATCATGAATTGAGCATTAACAAGAGTCAGTGGCTGAGCCCCCATGACCATGCGTAGCTGGTTGACCCAGCGCGTTGCCAGGACCTCACCATTAACGCCAGAGGCTTCGGTCACTTCTTCGTTAACAATGAAAAGCAAGCGATCGCCCAAACGAGCAGCAGGGAAATTTTCAGCTAGGGTGGGTTCGACCAATTCCGATTCCCAATCTGCATTGCGGAAGGTCGCCTCAATTCGCTCTGTCATGGACTGTCGGAGCGCTGGATTATCCACTTCGCTGAGCAAGCAATTGGAAACCCAATCCGAGAACAGCTCATACCGCTGATCAGGGCTCTGGGCGCAGACAAATTCTTGGGGCAGCTTCCCAGAACGATAGGCCGGAACATCAGTGAAGCGTGATGACCTAGCTAGGGGATTGAGAGCAGAGAGCCAGCGTCCTACGGGTTGAGCAAATTCAAGGGCATTGCCCTGGGAGTTCAGCCAGTTTGGCAACAGCGTCATGGCACCTAGAGGAGGCACGATGCTCTTGTTGGCTTGATTGCTCGAACTCGGCTTAGCTGTGACAGAGACAGAATCTGCTGTTGACTCGATAACAGTGGAGCTTGGCTGGCTCGGGGTCGCAGCTGCAAAAGCAAAGCTAGAGCCTAAACCCAAGCAAACCGTTGCAACTGTTTTCGAAAGACCGGTCAATGCCATTGAACTTCGAATCATTTTGAGGGGGAGAGAACAGTAAGTCTTCACTCTGCTAGTTTCGAAACATAAGTATATCGTCTAGGTTGCTTAATGCAATATTTTTGCGGTTTTAACCAACATGTTGTAGACGAGAAGAAGAAAGATAAATTCTTGGGCGTAAGTGTCTTTTGACACTCTGGATATGAATAGGTATTTCCTGATTTCATAAGGGACTCAAATTTCACAACATGCCTAGCCTAAGAAGGCTTATATGCCCTGCTCAAAATGTTCGGACTGAGTTGTTTTGAGTGGCAACTGCAAATCTGATGGAGTTCAAGAGTTACCCCCAAACGTGCATTTGAGAGCCTATACCCAAGCATGACCTCTCTCAAAACTGCAGCTTTCTTGGACGGTTCCATGGAAACTTGCACAACTTTAATTTTGATATTCCTTTCATCAGCAAAATATCACTGATAGAGCAACAGTGAAATCGGCCCTATGGCCGAGTCTCATTTTTTACTTCCTCACTTCCTACTCTCCCGAGCCAGCTTTTTCCTGGACGCCACGCATGATGCGGGAAAGCTCATTGCTCTCGTTTATGGTGATGCGAGTTGGAGCTCCACTAATGATGCGTTCCAGATTACGGAAGTTATCTTTGATTTCTGGACCGTTGCTGCTGATGCTGAATTCGCGAATACCCTTGTCATGGGCAGAGCCGCGCATCTTGAAGACGTTGATAGCACGGGACATCTCACCGCCGATTTCAACGTATTGCAGTAGCAAAATAGTGTCTGTAATTGTCGAAATCTGAGAGTCCGTGATGGAGTGGGAGCCCATGAATTGATCGGTGGTGTTGGTAAAGAAGCCGGTGATTTCTTCTTGCTTGGCGTAGCCCGTTACACCAATGACAAATTGACGGAAGGAGTTGCTGCTGACGCCTCGGTCCAGCGCGGAGAGGGAGTCGATCGCAATCCGCGCAGGCTTAAACTCGCTAATTTCCGACTTGATCGTTTGCAGATGGTCTTCTAATCCAGCAGATTCGGGATAAGCACAGATGATTTTAAGCAGTCCCTGGCGTTCGAATTCCTCGCAGTCAATCCCCCAGGAGTAGGCGTTGCGCAGGAGCTGGGCGCGGGATTCTTCATAGGCAAAGAGGATGGCGCGATCGCCGTTTTTACAGGCATTCTCAATGAACTTGCTCACCAGCAAAGTTTTGCCCGTGCCAGTGGCACCCGTCGCCAAAATAATCGAATCCTTGAAGAAGCCGCCACCGCACATCTCGTCCAGCTTGGCCACGCCAGAGGAGACGCGCACGTTTGAGGAGCGCTGGGTCAAGCGCATGGCACCCAATGGGAAAATGCTGATGCCATCGTGATTCATGGTGAAGGGATATTCTCCCTTCATATGGGTGGTGCCCCGCAATTTGAGGATTTCAACGGTTCTGCGGCGACGCTCCCCTTCCAAGACATTGCGCACGATAACGACATTGTCGGAGACAAACTCCTCCACGCCAAAGCGAGCGACTTTGCCATATTCCTCTTCCCGTTCAGTGGTCATAACAGTTGTTACTCCCACTTGCTTGAGGCGAGCCACGAGACGATAAATCTCTCGCCGCACCACAGAAGCCGCATCATATTGTTGAAATACTGCCGTGATGGAATCGATGACAACACGCTTTGCCTGGTATTTTTTGATGGCGTATTGAATTCGCTCGATCAAGGCCGATAGGTCGAAATTACCGACAATTTCTTGACCATCCGGGTCGGGAGAGGCATCGAGAATAAAGAGCTTGCCTTCTTCGACCATGGTTTTGAGGTCCCAGCCAATGCTTTCAGCATTCTGGATAATGTCCGCTGGGGACTCCTCAAAGGTCACAAAAATACCAGCTTCATCAAAATGCCGAATGCCATTGAAGAGAAACTGGCCGGAAAACATCGTTTTTCCGGTACCAGAAGTACCACTCACCAGCGTGGTTCTACCCTTTGGAAGGCCACCATGGCTGATGTCATCGAACCCTTCGATCATGGTCCGAATTTTTTGGATGCTGCGGCGCTTAGGTGTTGCCGAAGGACCAGATGGCACTGAGGGGGGCATAGGGCTATATAAACAAGAACCATGGCAGAGCTCATTATAGGCTGCTACGGCCTAGGTATGACTTCAGCGAAAGCCTGGGCCTATTTGGTTCGGATGGCTGCCGCAGAGAACAACAGCTTCATTGGTCACGCAGACAGCTCGTTGATTTAAACGGTTCGCGAGAATAGTCCTTCTGTGATGCAGACAAAACGTTATGGCGTTAACCAAATATGAGAAATGAGGACAACAGCGAAGTAACTTCATACTGCTTCTTCCATCGATCCTTGGGGACTAGTCCTACAAGAGTGACAAATAGAGCCTCCTCTAAAACTTCTAACGCAGGACAATACTTCTAACGCAGGAAAATATTTAAACCGTTGAATTCTGCTGCAGGTTTTCGTAAAGCAAATCTAGGCCAATGAGAACGCGTTTGCGATCAGAAAGGTCTCCAATGATACGGCGCATCGGCGGAGGAAGGATTTTGGCAAGGGTCGGGGTCGCGAGGATCTTATCTTCCTCGGCGAGCTGGGGATTCTTGAGGACATCAATCACTTTGAGGGCATAAACCCCCTGAAACTCATGTTCTAGGATGTCTTGCAAGGTTCTTAGAGCACGAGTGGATGCTGCTGCATTACCCGCAACATATAGCTTGAGAATGTATGTAGTTTTGAGGTAAGCCATGCGTTGAGGGGGAGGAGACGGTAAAGCTGACATCGAATGTAGGCTTTACCGTCTGTGAAATAAAAAGGATAGATGGCTTGAGGAAGAATTCGAGCGAGCCTAACGATTACAGACCCAACTCGCCATGGAGAAGGTCTAAACCAACTAAAACTCGCTCTCGGTCAGAGAGATCCCCAATAATCCGGCGCACAGGAGGAGGAAGGATCTTGGACAATGTCGGGGTGGCTAGAATTTTATCTTCTTCGGCGAGCTGAGGATTCTTAAGAACGTCGATCACTTTCAAGGTATACACACCTTGATATTCGTTCTCTAGGATATTTTTTAGCGTGTGCAGTGCTCTAGATGAGTTGGGAGTATTACCCGCAACATATAGCTTGAGGACGTAGGTTTTCTTTAGGGATGCCATGCTCATGACGAAGGCTCCAAAATAGGGCTAGAGCATTGAACAAAATCACAATGCGTTCAAGCGGTTTGTTAGGGGGGTAAGAGATTGTTTGTTGTTGGACTGACGATTAGACTTTGTGATTCGGCAAGAGAGAGAGATGGGTGATAGCTCGGAACGATGGGAATAGTGTCGAGTTCGACTTGTCTATACTCTGCGAACTCAACTTCTAGAGCCAGCTAAATGATCTTTTAAGATTGAAATTGAAGAAGCTAGAGACACCAAGTGACTGTGGAAAGTTTGTTCTTAGGTTTTATTTCCTGATGCCTCTTGCAGTGCAACAGATGGCTGAGAGATAGGCAAAACATCAAAGCAATTGGCCTGCACCCATCAAGGAATGAGTGCTGACTAATGAGAGAAACTAAAAGTCACTAGAGTCATAGCTCAAAGCCTTGCCGCATCTAACAGCAGATTAACCTAAAGGCTCTCTCGGAATGGAACGACGATACATTTCACAGAGGTGAGAAACGATATCGAGCAGGGTTAGCCGGTAATTAATGAGAATGGCTTCATTTCTGCCTTCCAATTTTAGCTGCTTCGAATAATCGTCGATGAGTTTCATATGAATCTCAACAATCTGAGTTACAGAAATATCGGTAAAGAAAGATAAATTTATGAACTCATCAATGAGCAGGTTTAGCTCGGTGGTCTCGCTAAAATAAGCAAGCAAAATACCTTGATATTTTGTGGTTAGTTCACCGATGAGCTGCTGTTGCTCAATCTCATTGAGGTTACTGTAAAAATTGCTGGAGTTTCGCTTGTAGTAAACACCGAGATATCCCAAGCGCTCTTTTAATTTACTTGCAAGGCGCTGTTGTTGCTCCAACAGTACTTCTGGCGAAGACGGTTCGCTATCAATGGGGGGGCTATCTAGGGAAAAGTTAGTCTCTTGGGGTGAGAGTTGGAGAAATTGTTTGATGGCAGCATTGACGCGATCGCCAACAGTCGCAATCTCGGCTTGGGGGAGATTGACTTCTGCGCTGTGGTAAGCCTCATGGCCTTCATCACCCGAGAGAACCACGATGGGGAGTAGAACGCTCTCTCTCCGCAGGGTGGCGAAGAGAGAAGGCAAAGCAAGTGCCTCATCAATTAATAGACAGTCAACTGATGATTGAGCGTCTTCCAAAGCGCGGATGAAGGCTTCTTCCGTGGAGGTTTGCTGGAAGTTGTATTGCTGTGAGTCTAAAGCATCCTGCAGCTGCATCAGCAGTTGCTCAGAGCCTAGCAGCGCCAGAATTGAAACGTTGGGTTGCACAGCAGCAGAAGCACTTGAGAATAAAATATAGCTTTTACTATAGCCCTGCTCCCAGCCCTTGTGCTCTGTCTTGCTCCAGATGAGACCTAGGCTTTGTCGGAAATTCGGGATGTGAGAAGCTGCTTTTCATGCCGTTAGAGAAACGATAAAAATGGGCCGTTAGCCTAATGAGTGAAGGAGATTGCTCCTGTAGGATAAGGGCGTTGTGTGTTCGGACTAGGGCCAATGGAAACGGCGTACGTGGTGGGCTTGGGGAAGTCTGGATTGGCTGCAGCGACACTGTTGAAGGCCCAGGGCTATCGCGTTGTTCTGAGTGACAGTGGTAATTCTGAGGCGCTAAGGCAGCAGCAGACCGCCTTAGCTGAGGATGGAATTACGGTGCGGTTGAGCGATCGCTTTAACCCCGATGTTTTGTTAGCTGAGTCTGGAGCTGCAGACGCAAATGAGCATTCAGCGAATACTGCCCCTTTAGTGGTGGTCAGTCCTGGCGTTCCCTGGGATATTCCGGGCTTAGTGAAAGCTCGCGATCTCGGTTGGGGAGTGATTGGGGAGTTGGCCTATGCCTGGGAGCAGCTTCAGAACCGTCCCTGGCTCTGTGTAACGGGCACAAATGGCAAGACGACCACGACTGCTTTATTGGATGCCATCTTTAAGGTGGCGGGTTATCCCATTCAAGCCTGCGGCAATATTGGCTATGCAGCCTGCGAATTGGCTTACCAGGCTAGTTGTGGAGATGAAATCGAGCTCAAGGATGGAGCATCAGAGGTTGACGCTCCATCCTGGGTCCTAGCTGAGTTGAGTAGCTATCAGATTGAAGCGGGTCAGAGCATTGCTCCTCGTATTGGTGTTTGGACGACGCTAACGCCAGACCATCTCAGTCGCCATAAGACCGTTGAAAACTACGCAGCGATCAAAGCAAGCTTGCTGCTACGGTCTGAAATTCAATTACTCAATGGTGATGATGCTTACTTGAGAGGCCAGGCAAAATCTCAGTTTCCAACAGCCTACTGGACTAATACCCAGGGGCTTGACCTGGCATTGGCTCCTCTGGAGCGCAGTATTTATATCGAGGATGGTTGGGTCAAGGTGGCTGGGGAAGCTCTGCTAGAAGCTTCTAGTTTGCGAATGCACGGTCAGCATAATCAGCAAAACCTGCTACTGGCTGCCGGGGCGGCTCATTTGGCGGGTGTCCCCAAGGCAGCGATCGCCCAAGCCATTCGCGAATTCTCTGGCGTTCCCCACCGCTTAGAGCAAGTTGCCCAGTGGCAGGGGATTACTTTTATCAATGACAGCAAAGCGACAAATTACGATGCAGCTGAGGTGGGATTGGCGGCCATGACCGAGCCAACCATTCTCATTGCTGGAGGAGCTCCCAAGGATGGTGACGATAGCGCCTGGATCGCCCGCATTAAGGCTCAGGCGCTTGCTGTAGTACTGGTGGGGGATGCAGCGCCCCAGTTTGCCGAGCGCATGGAGGCTGCGGGGGTGGTTCGGCTGGAGGTCTTGCCTAGTTTGACCGAAGGAGTGCCTCGTGCAGCTGAATGGGCTCAAGAACTGAAGGCTGGTGCTGTCTTGTTATCTCCCGCCTGCGCCAGCTTTGACCAATATGCCAATTTTGAATGCCGAGGTGAGGATTTTCGCCAGCTCAGCCAGGCGTTCTGCAATTCACACGCCTAAACTGCTGCTTATGGCTTTTACATCTGGATTTCAGGTGATTAAGCCTAATCGCTTAGTTCTCCATTACAGAAATGCTCAATTTAATCCATAGACAGTTCTCGTCTAAGCACGCCCCTGTCTCATTCTTTCAAGGGATTTAGCCGTTGATCCCCTTGCCAAGGGGTCAGCGCGATCGCACACTGATAGGGGCTGACGTTACAGGTCCTTTAAAAAACTTGTGATTGCGTCATCTGGGTTACGGTCTGTAAACCCAGCTTGAACCATGCTTAGGGTGGTTGCCTCTGTGGCCAGGGTTGAGAGACCAGGTTTGGGAGGATGCTCAACCGTTGATTATGGGGTAGGTAGATTCCCCATGTGTCATCCAGGCTCGTTGGACCGTTACTAAGTGATCGTTGTGAACTGCGTTGGTCTGAAGAGGAGTCTAAATAGTGCAGAAGGTTTTAGGAATTATTTTGGGTGGTGGTGCAGGGACACGTCTGTACCCATTGACGAAGGTAAGGGCGAAGCCAGCAGTGTCGCTGGCGGGGAAGTATCGCCTGATTGATATCCCAGTGAGCAACTGCATCAACTCTGAGATATTCAAGATTTATGTGCTGACGCAGTTTAACTCTGCTTCTCTCAATCGCCATGTGTCTCGCACTTACAACAATGTTGGTGGTTTCCAAGATGGCTTTGTAGAGGTCTTGGCTGCTCAGCAAACGCCGAACAATAGTGGTTGGTTCCAGGGAACAGCAGATGCTGTTCGCCAGTACGTAGACTTGCTAAAGGATTGGGATGTTGACGAGTTCATCATTCTTTCCGGCGACCATCTCTACCGAATGGATTACGGAGATTTCATTCGCCACCACCGTGAAACGGGTGCTGATGTAACCTTGTCCGTTGTGCCTATCGATGAGCAGCGTGCTTCGGACTTTGGCCTGATGAAGGTTGATGGAAACGGGCGCATTATCGAGTTCAGTGAGAAGCCTAAAGGGGATGACCTTAAGGCAATGGCTGTAGATACTGCTTCCATGGGACTGGATGCTGAGGCTGCCAAGCAGAAGCCTTACATCGCTTCCATGGGCATTTATGTTTTTAAGCGTCAGGTTCTCATTGATCTGCTTGAGAACTATCCCGACCAGACTGACTTCGGCAAGGAAATCATTCCCTCCGCATCAGATAAGTACAACCTTCAGGCCTACCTGTTTGATGGTTACTGGGAGGATATTGGAACCATCCAAGCTTTCTACGAAGCCAACTTGGCGCTCACCCAGCAGCCCACGCCTCCTTTCAGCTTCTACGATGAGAAGGCTCCCATTTACACCCGCAGTCGCTTCTTACCTGCAACGAAGATGTGGGACTGCAATGTGACTGAATCCATGGTGAGTGAGGGCTGCATTCTCAAGGAATGCCGTATTCACCACTCTGTTTTGGGTGTGCGGTCTCGCGTTGGCTCGGGTAGCGTCATTCAAGACGCCATGCTCATGGGAGCTGACTATTATCAGACTCCCCAGGTTCGTCGCGAGGGCCGTTCCGAAGGCCAAGTGCCTGTGGGAATTGGTTCCAATACCACCATTCGTGGTGCGATCATTGATAAGAATGCTTGCATTGGTGACAATGTGCAGATTATCAACAAGGATCGCGTGCAAGAAGCTCAGCGCGAAGACGAAGGCTTCTACATTCGCAGTGGCATTGTCGTGGTCCAGAAAAATGGCGTTATTCCCAATGGCACCATCATCTAATACGTCTGTCTGAAGATTGGTTTAGCGAATGGCGATTTCTTCGACAGCTTGCGAAGCAATCGCTCTAATGACCGTAGGCTGCCGGGCAGTGGGAAATCATCCCTTGCTCGGCAGTTGTGCGATCAGGGCTCGGATTGGTACTGGTTGTCTAACAATCACCTCAGGCAACAGCTCTTTGGAGCGCCTAAGTTTATGGGTAAAACCGAATCTTGGACCATACGGTTAAACGCACCTGGTTAGCCGGTTCGCAGTGCCACAATGATGGGGCAGACTTAGGTTGAGACTTGCCTTTGGTGAGTTTCCGTCGCGATCGCAGTGGAGAGGTGCGGTGAATGGCTTCGACTGATTTCAAAGACTACTATGCGGTGCTCGGCGTCAGTCGTTCTGCCGATGCCGATGAGATCAAGCGGTCATTTCGTAAATTGGCCCGTAAATACCATCCCGACCTCAACCCCAGCGATGCGGTAGCTGAGACAAAGTTTAAAGAAATCAATGAGGCCTACGAGGTTCTCTCCGATAGCGACAAACGTAAAAAATACGACCAGTTTGGCCAGTACTGGAAGCAGGCAGGCCAGGGTGGTTTTGGGGGCGGCTACGGTGGAGGGGGCGGTTTTGACGATGCCGACTTCGGCCGTTTCAACAATTTTGATGAATTCATCAACGAGCTACTAGGTCGCTTCAATCAGCCCAGCGGCGGTGGTTTTGGAGCCCGAGGTCCAGCGGGAGCTGGCTTCGGTGGCGGTGGTTTTGGGGGGCAAGGACAGACCGCCACCAGCTTGGACCAGGAAGCAAAGTTGAGCTTAAGCTTCAGTGATGCTTTTAAGGGCACTCGCAAATCCATTCGAGCCAATGGCCGCTCCATTGAGGTCAATATTCCCGCTGGCGTCAAAGAGGGGAGTAAAGTGCGCCTGCGAGGCAAGGGCATGGCCAGTGCCTATGGCCAGAAGGGAGACCTCTATCTAATTATTTCGCTTCAATCCCATTCTTTTTTCAAATTAGACGGAGAGAACCTATCCTGCGAAGTGCCCATTGCCCCCGATGAAGCCGCGCTGGGAACCCAGATTGAGGTGCCGACTCCCGAAGGGCGAGTGAGCGTTAATGTACCTGCGGGCATTCGTTCCGGGCAGTCCTTACGCTTGCGGGGGAAAGGTTGGCCGAAGCGAGATGGGCGAGGTGATCAGCTCGTCAAAATTGTCATTGCGACGCCGAAGAATCTCAGCGATGAGGAGCGGGAGCTCTATGAGAAGCTCCAGGGTGTTCGGAGCTCTGATCCGCGTAGCAGCTTGGAAGCGGTAACGCTTTAATTCCTAACGTGGATTATGTTCTCTGGAATGGGCGAATCTAAAGCTTTGCGATCGCCTTTTACGATTCTTACCCAGCCCAACCGAGCCTAATTTCTAGCGTCTAAGGTGAAATCGTGTCCAGTTGGATCTGGCGTTTGGTTTTGCTTAGGCTCTGCTTGATATGGAAATCGAATATGTCCATTTTTACGTGGACGATGCTTTAACTTGGCGACAGTGGTTTGTGAGTCGCCTGGGATTTCGCAGTGCAGGGGGCTGGGAGGACCATGACAGCCGTCATGAGCGAGTTTGTAGTGGGGCTGTGAGGTTTTTGCTGTCCTCGGCGCTCTCAACTGCGAGTCCGGTGGCAGATTACTTGGCCCAGCATCCGCCGGGGGTCGTTGATGTTGCCCTGAGGGTAAAGGATCTGCAAGCCATTCTTCGGCGAGCTAAATCCCTTGGCGCAGCGGTATTGCAGAGCGATGGCTTTACTAAACCGGAGCTGACTGACTCAGGGGCGTTGCATTGGGCCACGGTTTCGGGCTGGGGCGCTTTGCGACATACCTTGGTGGAAGCTAAGCCAGGGCTGTCTCGAGCTCCGTCTTCTTGCCAGAAAGATTTACTGCCTCAGTTGTGCTGGCCCGCCCCAAGGGAAGCAGATGCGTTCCAGCGTATCGATCATGTGGTTCTCAATGTGGCTGCGGGAGCTCTAACTGAGGCTGTTGATTGGTATCGCAGACTGTTTAAGCTGCGATCGCGTCAGTCTTTTCATATCCAAACCCCCCATTCAGGGCTGCGTAGCCAGGTTTTAGTGGGCGATGCTGCTGCTTCAGAGATGGGGCTACCTCTTCAATTTCCCATCAACGAACCTGAATCTCCGACCTCCCAGATTCAGGATTTCCTCAATCACAATCAAGGCTCCGGTGTTCAGCACATTGCCTTGGGAACCCAAACTTTATTGCCGACTGTTGCTCGTCTGCGTCAGCAGCAGGTTGATTTCCTCTCAGTTCCGCCGAGCTACTATCAACAGTTGCCCCTGCGGCCACAATTTGAAGCCCAAGGTCTGGAAGCAGATTGGTCTGAGATTGTGAACCAACAGGTACTGGTGGATTGGCATCTGGAGCGTCTGGAAGGGCCGTTGCTGCAAATTTTCACCCGGCCAATTTTTGATGTGCCGACGTTCTTCTTCGAACTAATTGAACGGAGACGGAGCGGGAGAGAGAACCGGACTAGGGCGACACCAGACACTGCATTGTCTAGCTCCCAAAGATTGCTGTTCGCCAGCAGCCTACCGTTGATGGCTGAGGGATGTGCTCAAGGCTTTGGCGAGGGCAATTTCCAGGCATTATTCGAAGCCATGGAGCTAGAGCAGCGAAGTCGCGAGCTTGTGCCCAAGTCCTAATTGAGCCTGCATGCAGAAATCCCCTAAAACCATATGGTTTCAGGGGATTTAAACGTTATGTTCATTGGCGGCTTTATGAGGTTTAAAGCGAGTCTTCAGTGCGGCTCCGCGCTCGAATAATTTTTGGGAAACTGGCATCTTTCAGAGCTGTCAGGTCTGCGCCAGTGTAGCCTGTGAATCTCCACATCACGGCCCTTATGCCATCGCGAACCGTCTTGTTCACCGGTTCTTCAGCTAAAGGAGAGGGAACGCTAATGGGTTCAAAGACAATGTCGTGGCTGCTGAGAACGATCTCGCCGACTAGGCTGGCCCGGCGCATATGATTTTCTGAGGTGATCAGATAAATCTTGTCGATGCCCGCTTGCTTAAGGTCTGTGACGAGGGTGGTGAAGTTGGTCACCGTGTCCACAGCGCGATAGTCCAAATGGAGGCGATTGCGTTCAATTCCAGCCTCTTCAAAGAAGAGCCATTCCGCATACTCGGGATTCGTCCCTGAGGAAACCCATACGGGCAATTGCTCATGTTCCTGAGCCATTTGGGCCGCGTAGGTCTCTCGGTCAATCTCACCGCCCAGGACCACAATGGCTTCCGCTGGGCGCGTCCAGAGCTTGAGTTGGCGCTGAGTTGCCCAAGCACTGGCAGGAATAATCAGCAGGAGGGGTAACCACCGGAAGAGGCGCGATCGCAATCGAGGTTTTCGACGGCGGCGATTTTTAAGAGATGGAAGCTTTAGCTGCATGCTTGTTGGATGCAATGGGAACGAACCGACTCAAGGTAGAAGGGGAAAATTCCCGAAGGAATTGCTTTACCTATGCCAAAGATTCCCGAGGTGACGCTATGGAGGTCTAGCGAATTTTGCGGAATCTATAGGGGAGTGCGAAGGTATCGTTGCGAATCGCCCTTAGAAGAGGACTGCAACAGTAGCTCTAGAGAGAGCCTCAGTAATTGATGTAATAAATCACGAACTGCCTTCCAGGTTGATCCCGTGGGAAACCATATTGCCACGTCTGGGACCAATGGAAAGAGTAGGGGATTACCCCTCGGGCTGATCGGGTCTGTTAGCCCCATGGCCGTTGCGGAAGAAACTCGCGATTATAAAGTCACATTGGCGACAATGGTTGTGTGCTTAAGTGTTGGACTTTAGCTGGCCTCGTTTCTCTTTAGAAGCATGGGTCAGCTTTTTCTTCCTCCGTATTTTAGCTTAGCCAAAATCTACGTATTCGCCCAGCCAACAGGTAGTTAATATTACTATTTTAATTTCTTCTCAAGGTCTTTCTTTCTAAAGAAGTGCCGGGGAGAATCGTTACAGAGGCAGCAGCTTTCGCTATAGCGTTATCTGACGTTCTGTTTTGTCCAGCCTGGAGCCATCGGCGGCTGTCATGTCTGTCAGCTTTTTGGAGCCTGCTTCTTAAGGATGGTGATTCCTAGAGGGTTACGGGGTGTTGACCATAAAAGGGCTGCGCTGTTTCCCAATGGGGGCGATCGCCTTGGTGATAGCGTAGCTGGGCCATTTTCCAGAGGCTCCCAATGGCCTGGGCTGCATCCGCTTCAATGGTGATGAGATGGGGCTGATGGGCTTGCTCTTCTAGCATTTGAGACCAGTCTTCCGGCAGGCAGACTTGGTCAGGAATGATGGCCTGGGGTAGCCCCGCTTCCCATTGGTAAAGGGCCGTAAAGCGTTGTCCTCGCTGGGCACGCATGTCTAAGGCGATCGCCTGCTCTGTTGAGACTTGTGCTTCTGACCAGTAGCGATGGGCAACCGCAGCCAAGGTGGAAATGCTGTAGAGCGGAATATCGAGTTGCTGAGCAAGGGTGCGCATGGTGACCATGCCTAAACGCGTTCCGGTAAAGCCGCCGGGGCCTCGGGCAACGGCGAGGAAATCTAACGCTGTCCAAGCTTGGGGAGCGATAAAATCCATCAGCTGGGTTTGGAGCTGATTGGACATGGCCCGGCCTAGCTCTTCGACTGACTGTTTGAGGCTGCTGGACTCACAGCCTAGGGCTAGGCCCAGATGGGGGGTGGAAGTATGGATTGCTAGTCCTAAAGCTTGCTCTGAGGATTGTGAACGAGCCGATGGAGTGGCAGGGTCTTGGGTCATGGAGCAGAGGATTAAACGTTCTCTACGATACCTCTCCATTTCGATGGATGTCTGGACGACTCTAAGTCGGAATGAGCTCGCCGGGTCGCAGCTTGGCCCATTTCCCTTGTTCTTGGGTGAAGCTGGCACAGCCCACCACGTCCCATTCCATTTCAATCACCTCACCGTCGGGGCGGATATTGACGTTGATTTCGGGTGAGTCAGCTTCAAAGCTTGGCTGTTCTGTGAGGTGAGTCTGTTGATGTTGAGCTTCGACGGCATGGTAAGTGGTGCAGCGATCGACGTAGTGGCAGTTGATGCAAATACACATGGTTCCATTCCCCGGAGGTTAAAGGTTTGAGGAAACTCTCTTTGAATAGTCTATCGAGCCTGATGAAGAACGGTTTAGGCAAACAAAAATAGGAAAGGGGTTGGACCGCGATTGCAGTCTAACCCCTTTCCTATTGGCAACGAAGCTATCAAACGGGCTTAAAGCCAGTCTCTAAACTGCGCTCGAAAGACCTTGAATGAGGTAATCGAAGTAAGGCCCAGCAGCCTCAGCATCGGCCGTGCTCAACAGTGGTAAAGATGCGGCCTTAAGGCAACCCATCGCCAGGGACATGCCTAGCATAGGAACGCCCAGGGAGTTGTACATTTCCCTAGCACCAACTAAACCAATGGTCTCGATTTGCTCGGTGTCACCTGCCAATATGGCGTAGGTGACCAAGCGTAAGTACCAGTTATAGTCTCGCAAACACTGGGCGCGCTGCTTTTGACCATAGGCATTGCCGCCAGGAGCAATGTAGTCAGGACGCTGTTTCCAGAGTTCTCGACTGGCTTGCTCTACGATCTTTTGCTCGCTTTCCGTCAGAGTCTCAGCGATACGAATGCGCTGCTCCCCAGTCTGAAAGAATTCTGTGATGCTCAACAGCTCGCCGCTGCTGGGATAGCGCAGCTGGTCGTCGGCCTTAAGGATTACTTGGCTTACTACAGTCATGGTGATGACAGGCTTAAATCGTAGGCTTATTTATGAACCCAGTGTAGCGATTAGATGAGCCAGAGCGAAACAAAGTGTAACGGAAGTTAGTATGCGCCATTGAACGCAGCAGTATTGTCGGACTTCTGGATCGATTTATTTTCATGCGGAGGCACCAGAATCATTGATTGCGCGCCCCAATGATTCTGGTGCCTCCGCGTAATTGAGGTAATCCTTTGCCTAGGGGGCGATCCCCTGCGTAAAAACTCGGCCCCTATGCCCCCATGCCTTGGTTTGACTCCCATGACAGACTTAGCGGGTTACGTTGCGTAATGTCTGCGGGGGTATCCCGGTTGGGACATTTTGCGCGACACTATTCCACTGAGCTCCCCCATGTTTTCTGAGGTTCTTTCCCCGGTGGATGAAATCGCCCAACGCTGGCAGCAAGGTCAGCTTGTAGAAGTCGCCATTACAGATCTCAGTGACGGTGGAGACGGTGTCGGACGCTATGCCCAACGAGCTGTCTTTGTCCCTGATACTGTGACTGGCGATCGCGCCCTCGTACGACTAGTACGGGTCAAAAAACAATTTGCCCAGGGGCAGCTAGTCAACCTGCTCCAGCCCTCGCCCCATCGGATTCGCCCCAACTGTATCGTGGCGGATCGCTGCGGCGGCTGTCAGTGGCAGCATGTGAGCTATGACTACCAGCAGACGGCGAAGCGGGAACAGGTGATTCAGGCCCTGCGACGCATCGGTGATTTTGAAGCTCCTGACGTGAAGCCCATGCTGCCAGTGGATCATTCCCTGGGCTATCGCAACAAGGCAACCTACCCTCTGGGCCGGTCCGGTACAGGTCAAGTCAAGGCGGGCTACTACCGTAAGGGCAGCCATCGTTTGGTGAATTTGAACCGTTGCCCTGTCCAGGATGAACAGCTTGACCCAATGTTGGCGGAGCTGAAACAGGACATCCAGGACCGAGGTTGGAGTATCTACGATGAGAAACAGCACCAGGGCAAGCTGCGCCATATGAGCTTGCGCATTGGCCGTCGGACGGGCCAGGTTCTGCTCACCTTGGTTTCAACGACTCGAGAGCTGACCGGCCTGGATGCTCAGGCCCAAGTTTGGCAGGATCGTTACCCTGATCTCTTGGGAGTTTGTCTTAATGAGAACTCTGCTAAAACAAATGCTATTTTTGGAGCCAAAACCCACTGCATTTCAGGCCAGTCTCACATTGAAGAGAAATTTGCGGGGTTGCGTTTCAAAATTCGGCCTGAGACCTTCTTCCAAGTTCACACTGAGCAGGCAGAAGCTTTGCTCCAAGTCATGGCCCAGCAGCTGGAATTAACGGGTAATGAGCTCTTCCTAGATGCCTATTGCGGTGTAGGGACATTGACCTTGCCTTTGGCCAAGCGAGTGCGTCAGGCCATAGGTATTGAAGCCCAAGTGCAGGCGGTTGATCAGGCTCGTCAAAATGCGGACTTGAATGGCATTGGCAATGTGGAGTTCTTGCCAGGGACTGTGGAAACAGTGTTGCCCAGCCTAAAGGTCTTGCCCGATGTGGTGTTGTTGGATCCACCTCGCAAGGGCTGCGATCGCCGTGTCATTGATGCCCTGCTCCAGCAGCGACCCAAACAGATTGCCTATATGAGCTGCAAGGCTGCGACCCTAGCTCGCGATCTAAAGTTGCTCTGTGAAACGGGCCAGTACCGCCTAAAAATGGTTCAACCCGCTGACTTCTTCCCCCAAACAGCCCATGTGGAGGCCCTGGCATTTCTAGAGCGGGTCGATTGATTCGCCAGAACAGAAAATGGTTGCGTGGAATTCAGTTGATAGAAATGACCCTTTGCTTTTAGAGCAAAGGGTCATTTCTATGTAAATTGCTCAGCAACGTTGCTGCCGAGGAATGGGAAACCCAACCTAGCCCCTTCAACTATCAGGAGCAGGGATTAGGTTAGCTCAGCCCTGCTTTCGCAATTTGTGCAACCTGCTCAGATTCATCATTTGCAAGCGTTTGCAGGGCTAATTTTGCAGTTTCGTTGCTATTGAAGTTCCCCAAAGCCTGGGCAACTCGACTCCGCAGTTGCCAGTCACCATCTGTCGCGAGGGGAACAATCAGGGCGATCGCTCTTTCGTCACCCAGCTCTCCTAAAGCTGTAATGGCAGCCGTACGGACAAGTTCTGTCTCTGAACCTAGCGCTGTTTCTAGGAGTCCAAAGCCCGCAGGATTACCCAGCTCCCCCAGAGCGGCAATGATGCTCAGCTGGAGGACCCAGTCATTGCTGGCTTGATAGGTAGCCTCCAGCTGGGGATAAGCTTCTGCGCAATGGAGTGCGCCCAGGGCATCAGCAGCGGCAGCTTTGATATCCAGCTCTTTGTCTTCTTCTAGAAGTCTGAGCAACGTTGCCATTGTTTCGCTGCGGTTCTCCTCTCCTAGGGTTGCGAGTTGGCTGACTGCGGCATAGCGGACTCGCACATTCTCATCGCTAAGGATGGGTTGAATTAGACCTAGGGCTCGTTGAGGTTCTACTTCTCGCAGTTGGTTAAGGCCTGTAAGGCGATCGCCATAGCTCTCAGATGCGAGGAGAGCTTGGACTGATTCAGGGGTAACGCCCATAAGTAAGCACCACGAAGAATGGTTGAGGAATTTTCAATTCCCCCATCTAAGCATGGATTCTTCCGAGCCATTACGCTCTCATAGCTCCTAGAGATTTGGGCCATAAGGCAGAGTCTTCGCACTATTTCGCTGGTTTACTGAGATCAAACGGCAGGTGCGTCATCAAATTTACTTAGCTTGTCTATTTTTCTTTCTGGAGAGTGCTTTCTCTTCATATTGTGTTTCCAATGAAACTCTCGCAACTGGGCATATCTTCATAGAGCTTAGGGTCAGCTTGAAGATTAGGAGAACCCCATTCGCTGACGAAGGAAACCTTGGAATCCCTGACTATTATTAGGTTGTCGGGCTCTAAAGGAGTGCGATTTCGCAGCTAATAGATATTTAGGCCAGTCCACCTATGACATCTACGTGGAGTTCTCGTACATCCCTTTCTTCTCCACTTCCTTTGGTGGAGAGTGAGACGGATATTGTGGCGGTGCCTTTAAGTCTTCATCCCTCGGCTGCTTCTCGTTGGAAGCGTGCCTTAGATATCATTGGTGCGTTAGCTGGTTTGGCCATTACAGCCATGCTATTTCCATTGATTGCCTTGGCTATTCGCTTAGAAGGGCCTGGCCCCATTCTTTATCGACAGATGCGCTGTGGTTTGCGTGGCCAAGTCTTTAGCATTTGGAAGTTCCGTTCCATGGTGGCTGATGCAGAGAAGCTTCAGCATCTGGTAACAAATCAGGCCGAGGGGAATATGTTCAAAAATTCCAATGACCCTCGGATTACTCGAGTGGGGCGGTTCCTCCGGAAGACGAGCCTCGATGAGTTTCCTCAGTTCTGGAATGTGCTCATGGGGCAGATGAGTTTAGTGGGGACTCGCCCCCCCACGGTGAGCGAAGTTATGCAGTATCGTCGTCACCATTGGGATAGGCTCAAGGTGAAGCCTGGGATTACAGGTGAATGGCAGGTGCATGGCCGTTCTTGTATCTCCGATTTTGAGGCTGTTGTGGCCCTCGACCTCAAATATCAGCACAAGTGGTCTGTGGTTTATGACATCCTATTGATCATTAAGACCCTTGGAGTTGTATTTACCAGCCGTGGCGCTTGTTAAAACGATTAATCTTCCCACTTGGATTACCCTCTCTCGTTTAGTCGGGATTCCATTTTTGCTTTACCTCATGCAGTCCACTGTGCCTTCGATGCGCTGGTGGGCTGTTGTTTTATTTGCCGTTATCGCTGCCACAGATTGGTTGGATGGCTATCTAGCAAGACGCTTGAACCAAGTAACGGATTTGGGAAAGTTTCTCGATCCGCTGGTGGATAAGTTAATGGTGATGGCTCCCCTCTTGGCACTATTGAGCGAGGGGAAGCTGGCCGTTTGGGGTGTGTTCTTGATTCTGGCGCGGGAAGTGGCGATCGCCGGTTGGCGTGTGAGCAAAACCACTATTTCTGGAGCCAATCTTTGGGGCAAGCTCAAGACCGTTAGCCAGATTGCGGCCATTCTATTACTCATGGCTCCCTTGCCAGAGCCGGTGCCTCAGCTCGCGCTTGTTACATTTTGGATATCTGTAGCACTGACCCTTTGGTCCGGGCTGTTGTACCTTCTGCCTGGCCGAGACTAGGGGTGGCGGTTATGGCCACAGTCTCACTTGTTAGGACGTTTGCTATCCACATCACCGCCTGCCGTATCTAGGTTTGATGGACCCGGTGGGTCCTAAGTAATGTGTCCAGGCAAATTGAGGTAGAGATGATACCAAATCCTGAAATATAGACCCCGATTCCTCCGACACCTAAAACCCCTGTCATTTATGGCCTATAGAATTGCCTGTTTCGGGGTTTGGCTAAAAGGATTTGGTATGACCTCGTATTTCGCCCAATAAAAAGCCCAGGTGGATTAAATCCACCTGGGCTTTTCACGCGTTCTATTGCGAGAGAGGAGCTGTTTAAAGCGTCCGCATGAGATTGCGAATCTTAGGTCGCTGACGGTCCATGACCTGCTCAGGGAACAGCAATTCAATCACGGTTCGGGTTCCCTGCTCATCGCTGAGCTGATCAACCTGAACGACTTGGCCCAGGAGGCGGCTAGGGAGGGCATCGCTACCATTGGGGGTCAGTAATAGGCCCACCAGCGCCGCCGATTCACCCATCTGCTGTAACTCACGGGGAGAATGGGGCAGCTCGACTTTCAAGCCTTTGCTGTCAATCTCCAGGGCAGCACCACTGTAGAAGCTGCCTTCCCAATAGAGCTGAACCGCCGCTTGAATCTGCATGCGCATGCGCTGGCCCACAGCCGGGCGGGTCTCCCGGAAGGAGCGCTTGAGGCTAGTGGCAATGAAGCGGAAGGAGCTTAGAGGATCATCAGAACCTTCGCGGTTTTGGGAATACCATTCACCAACGTCGGAGTAGATGACGATGCTCAGGGCGTCTTTCTGGGACTGGGTAAGGTCGATGAAGTCGATCGCCAGGCTAATCTGGTTCTCTGTTGTGGGCAGAGCGCGGACGATACGTCCGTTGACAAAAGCCCTCGCACCGAAGTCACCCTTAATCTCTAGCTCAACTTCATCGGGCAAATTGGGCCAACTATCGAGAGTCATCTGGCAACCCGTTTCGCTGATATCGATAGTGGTTCCTTCCAGCACCATTTCGGGGCTATAGAGGGTCACCGGTAGCTTACGGTCCAAGCGGTGGGAGACACGCAACTGAGGCTGCTCGTAAGCCACCAATAGGGCAGAAACCAGAAGAATCAGGTTGAAGATGCCCCAAAAGGCATTGATCAAGACTGCTTCTGTATCCTCGGGTCGCTGCATCAGCCAGATGGGGACCGAAATCAGGGACAGGGTGACCAGGATCGTTACGAGCAGAAGCGGCCGGGAGGATTCCCAGTCAAAGGTCCGCTTCGTGATCGAGGAGCCTTTATCGGTAACGTTGAAACTGCCCAACTTGGGGTTAATCAGTGCCAACAAGGTCACCATGCCTGCCTGGAAAGACATGGCAAATTCGTAGATCTCGTTCCAGAACGAGAAGCGTACGTTTTTATAGGGGATGAAGTTGGCGTAGGTGGAAAGGACGATGTGGGGCAAGGCGTAGGCCAAGGTTTCTAGACCCAAACCCTTAATGGGGTTGATGCCAAACAGGAGGAAGAGGGTGGGGGCGATCGCGTACATCAAGCGCGGAAAGCCGTAAAAGAAGTGAGATGTGGCACTGAAATAACAAAGCCGTTGGGGCAATGACAGCTTCAGCTTGGGGTTGAGCAGGGGATTCTCGATACGGAGAATCTGAGCCATGCCCCTTGCCCAGCGCACTTGCTGACCCACGTAAGAAGAGAACATCTCCGGTGCCAAACCGGCCACCATGATCTTGTCGTAGTAGACCGTTTCATAGCCCAAGGCATGGAGACGGAAGGACGTATGGCAGTCCTCGGTCACAGTTTCCACCGCAATGCCGCCAATTTCCTGGACGTAGTCCTTGCGAATCACCGCAGCTGAGCCGCAGAAGAAAGCTGCATTCCAGAAGTCGTTGCCTTTCTGCAAGACCTTATAAAACAGTTCATTACCAACAGGAATCTTGCCGCCTGTGAGCAGATTGCGCTCAAAGGGATCGGGGTTGTAGAACCAGTGGGGTGTTTGAACGAGAGCCACCTTGGGATTAAAGAAGAAGCCCACGGTGTGTTTGAGAAACTGGCGCGAGGGAATGTGGTCGCAGTCCAGGATCATGACCAAGTCACCCTGGGTCTTGAACATGGCGGTGTTTATATTGCCCGCCTTGGCATGATCGTTGTTGTCGCGGGTGAGCATTTCGCAGCCCAGCTCGGCGCACATGCGACGCAGCTCTTCGCGACGATCTTTGTACTTCTCAGCACGACCGTCATCAAGGATGTAGACCTTCTTCTTTTCCTCGGGGTAGTCGATCGCGAGGGCTCCTAAAGCGGTCTTGCGGACGATCTCCACATCCTCGTTATAGGTCGGAATGTAGATATCAACGCTAAACCATTGCTCCTGGGGGAAGTTATCCAGTTCCACAGGCTTGCGATCGCGCAGCTTGAGAGTCTGAAAATAAGACAGGAACAGCGTCAGAATCGCATACAGCTCAGCGACATAGAGCAGAACGCTGAAGCTGCCATCCAGCCAGGTATCAAAGTTGAGGGTGTAAGAGGTGCGGTAGTAGAGATAGCGCAGGGTCGTTAGGGCGCTAACCCAAATCAGCAACAAGTGCAGATATTCGCTGGTTTTTGATTCGTCGCGTCGTTGTTCAAGCTGGACTAGGCCCCAGCCCAGGAGGATAAGAGTGAAGGCGATCGCACCTTGCTGCCAAATCGCCAAAGGCGTAATCACCAAAGGGACTGCAACGACCAACATTAGACCCAGCAAAGTCCAGATTAATCGCGTAGGGAGCCAACCAAAGAAACGATCCATCAAGTTAGGAACGCCGTTTACCAAGAGGCCCGTTAGGCCTCCCTGATTCTTAGAGGGCTGTTCTTCTAGGTCGGTTTCGACCTGGCTCAGATTTGAGTTGGAATTAGATTGAGTCATTTACTTCGTGTCTCCCACTCGCTTGAGGTAAATCTGGGAAATGCCATACATCATCAAGCAGAGGCCCAGTACAGCAACGGGCAACAGCAGCCAGCGCTCCTGGAGGAAACGAGATGCCTTGCTTAGAGGCCCGACATTTTCGAGTCGCCTGGTGTTGTTGACCTGAAGGGTCTTGAACTCGTAGGCATTAGGGTCAAAGGGAGAAGCCGTTTCGTCATTGCGGCTCACTAGGACCGTGTCGCCTTCAAGCTGTAGGAACCAAGTGTCGTATTCCAAGACCTGCTGCACGATGCTGAGATCTGAATCGGACTGGCCCGTCAGCGCCAGAATCACGCGCTCCTTATTCCAGGGGGAGACGATTTGCTGAATGATGCCCTTACCATCAAGGGTTTGGACAACGGTGCCATCTTTACCCGTGAGGCTATTGCCCGTCAGGGTGAGGCTATTGCCTCGTTTCGTCTTGGCACTCAACTCACTCGCGAGGGGAAGCTCATCACGACTCCCTACCAGAATGAGGTTGTCATTGCTGCGTTCGTCAGTGGGAAGTTCGCCTTCAGGGTAAGCGTTGATTTGAACCGCTTTGGACTGGCTCAGACGTCCCAGGCGTTCACTCGCCTCCAGCAGGGTCATGATTGCTGCTGGGCTAGGTTTCTCAGCCGTGACAAAACTAGTGTTTGAGAGATCCTGGGGAGCCGCAAAGGGGAAACCCACTTGGGCCAGTTTAAGGTTGGGCAGGTCAACGGAGGTTTCGCGGCTGAGGTTGAAGCTCGTGTCGCTGTGGATTGTGGCCCAGAGATTGCCGTCATTGGCAATGCCACAGTTCTCGCCGTCTTTAGGATTGAGCTGGAAAGCAATCCGCAGCTTGGAATCAGGCTTGATCAGATTCTCAGGCAGATTGACGTTGAAGGTCTCGTTTGTACCGCCGCGACCGCTGAGGCGTTGCCCCGCGATGGTGACGTCATCGATCGCCACTTCCACGGTGGAGTTGCGAGGGTTTAGACCGGGAGCGTAGCTATAAACCAACTTCATCGCGTTGCCGCGGAGGAAGTGGTCATCACCTAGAGCACGGAAGTCAATATCGATCGGGGGAGCACTGGAGGCTCTAACCGTAATGTCCTTGAAAGGCTTGCCACCGACTTGCTTGAGGGCAGAAAGGTTGAACTTGTCTTCAGTGGGCAAGTGACCGGGCCAGTCGCGGGGCTCGGGGGATTTGGGTTGGCTGGTACTGGTGACAAGGGTGATGGAGCCATTGGTCAGGGCTGAACCATCTTGGCTTTGCAGAGTTTGGATGCCCCGTTCGATCGCCTTGGGACCGTTACCACTAATGACCAACACTGGGTTACCGCTGTCGGGAACACTGGCCAACATCAACAGGCCAACGTCGTCTGGATAGGGCTGCTTGGTCTTGCTATCGACCAGCTTGCCATTGGCCTGGTTGATGGGCAGGGCTAGTTCTTTAAGCAGCGGCTGGTTCTTGGGAGTACCAATGATGACGAGGCGATCGTTCCAGGCGAGGCTGTCAAAGTCCTCAACCATATTGGTGGTCAAGGGACGATAGTCCGCTTGGCGACCCATGCTGGCTTGGAAGCGAGCAGCAGCGGTCATCCAGGTTTGATCGGCTTCTTCGGGCATCACGTAGGTGATACGGTTCGCATCCAAGGCGAGGGCATCGAAGAAGGGATAGGGGAAATTAGCGAAGTCCAGAGCGATCGACTGGGGCTCGTAATCCAAGATGACCTTGGAGTCTGGCATAACCTCTGTCCAGAGCATGGGGTCTGCTGGATCAGAACAGGCCTTATCGTTATTCTGCTGGGCTACGAGGGTGATCTCGGTGTAGTCCTGAATCAAGTCGGCAGGAATATCAACCAGAAACTCGCCGATTTCACCGTTCGTTTCGGTTAGCGGAACGCTACCAACGCTAGTGCCATTGACTCGAACAATCAGATTGGAGCGTTCGGGTAAGAGATCCGGCGAATGCTGGTAGCGAATCAGGGCCTTGACGGTCTTGACGTCCCAGCCCCGAGGGCGGGTAAAGCCCAGACGACGCTCGGAATAAACGCCTCGCATCTGAAGGCGATTGCCGACAATAGGGCTACGGTTAAATTCGAGGATATAGCGACTGAGAGGACCATTTGCCGAGGCTGCCGCCTTCGTTGAATCGCTCTGGTCGGAAACATTGCCTTCCGCAATGATGTCTACCTCAGCAGAATCAGAATCTGCTGAGTCCGCACTGACGGGTGCAACTTGGCGCTCTAACTCCCGAGGTTCGTAGGCTGAGGGAGCCAGCTCACGGGGCTGATAAGCTGCGGGTGCTTCATAGACAGGCTCGGGGGCTCTATAGACCGGTGCAGGAGCGGGAGCGGGAGGCGGGGGGCTATAGGCGGGAGCCGGGGCGGGTCGGTAAACCGGTGCTGGAGGAGCAGTGGGAAGCTCATATTCTTGAATGAGTTGGTTCTCATCCTGAACGATATTTCCCTGGGCTTGGGCAGCACTGTGGAAAGACTGGACCAATGGCAGGACCATAGCGACACAAAGGCCGCTGCCGCCTAGAGCCAACAACTTGCAAAGGATTGGACTGAGCCGCCGAGGCAGTATAGAGCGCGATGTCTGGGTTTCCCCTGACAGTCGGCGAGGCAGGCGTTTCATAATACAAGTAATCCCAAAAATCTATATATCACCGAAGGCAGGCCCCCTCCTAGACTTCCCAGAAGATGGCCTATATAAAGCAAACAAGCCACATATTGCCGGAAGTTTATTAAAAATAAACGACGGTGCAGCCAAAACCATAAACCCTTACAGGGTGAAAACTACTGCTTCAGGTCACTTTCAAAATTACTTAGGCGTAAATACTTAGCAATCTCTTCAATAAATAATACATTTTTAACGTTCGTTCTCTCTACCGTACTGCTGCGGAGACCGTCCCCCAGGGAAACAACCCCAGCCAAGCAAGGTTTTGGCTGTAATAGGCTGAATCATCATCCCAAAGACCATTTCGGTACCGAGGAAGAAGCTTGAATTGAAACATCTCAGCTGCGATCTCGGGGTCTGTCAGCGTAAAGGCTGGGTAAAGCATCCCGTATTGAGAGGTCGCTTCATAGTTAGCTAGGGGAGCGCCGTCTAAGCCGTACTGAGCGAGGATGCGCTGTTCTTGCTGCCAGTCCTTGCGGAAACTATCTAAGTGCTTGGTGAGGTATCGGCGGGCTTCAGGCGCATTGAACAAACTCGCATCTAAGGAGATTCGCCACCAGACTCGGTAAGCATCAAAGCTGTAACGGCTAATCAGCTGACTGGGGGGAGTGATGGTTTGGAAGTTACCTGATTGGGTTATTTCAATCCAGTCGCTGGGCAATCCCTGGACTGACAGTTCTGACGAGCCTTCGAGGACTTGGTAACTGCTTTCGACCAGGCTGAGCCAGTCGCGCTCAGGATCCACCGTGGCAAAGAGGCGAAAGGCGTAGGGGGCAAAGTAGGAGGGGTTGAGCTGGAGGCGATCGCCACCCGCTTTGACAAAGGCTTCTTGGGGACCAGGGAGTAGATAGCGCTGGTCGCCTAGCTCAGCTGTTGAAAGCTCCCAAACATCTTTGATCTTGAGTTTTGCGAGGGCCAGATACTCCGGCTTATTCCAGCTGCGGGCGGCCAGAATGAGTGCGGTCGCAGCATCGATATCGCCATCGGTGGCGAAGTTGGGGTCGAGAACAACCCAACGATCGCCCCGTTTACCCCAGTTCCAGGACCAGAGCTGGTCGCTGAGAGGAGCATTGGGTTGACTACTGGTGGGGCGGGCCAGGTTGGCTTCTGCCCACTGGAGGGTGCGAGCAAAGGTCTCGGGGTCGTCAGCGAGCACGGCCCGGAGCATGGCATAGGCTTGGCTTTCTGAGGTAGAGCGGCTTTCGGCTTCCCAGTCGATCACACGACCGTCTTCTTGGATGAAGCGTTGGCGATAGGCGTTCCAGCTTTCAGCGAGCAGCTCTGGGCTGGGCTCAGTGGGGAGGCTGGGGTCAAGCTGCTGCTTGGCAGGGGCAGGGTCTAGGGCTATGGGAGTTGGGCTAGGAGGGGCTGGCTCGCTGGGCTCTTCCGGGGGAGTAGGAGTAACGGTGACTAGCTCGCAGCTGATCAAGGCTGGGCTCAGGAGCAAGAATAGAAGTGAGGGGAGTGAAAGCAGTTTACCTAAGCTTGTTTTCCAGAGACTTGTCCAGAGATTTGCTTTGGCACTGTGCATGGTGAATTGAGCCGATTCAAACATCGGTGAGTGAAACTCCCCTGGAGAGATTGATTGCGATCGCTTTTATCCTAGCCTGACTTCTTGTAAGACTGCCTAGAAAGGCAATGACATCCTGGGTTACAGGATTGTTTCTAGGGCAGAATTCTTAGTCTGAGAACGAAATCAGACATTGGCTCAGTCTTCGTCTAGATATCTATTGTATTGGGACGTAATGGTTGAGCAACGGTTCCGAAATAGCTGGCACAAGCGAGGTCTGGATCAGACCCTTGATCGACGAAGGGACATGGCTAGCCATGTCCCTTCTGGAATGAAAAATCTTGGAGCAGGCGGATTGTTTTAGAAACGCTCCCAAGCAGGCTGGAAGCCGCGTTGCTTCAAGAAGTCTTCCTGAATTTGACGCATCCGCAGGCTGGCATTGCCTGAGTTGCCTCCGCTGCGTCGTAGGTCGTCAAACTGGACCAGAGCATCAATCTTGCGCCCCTGGGCCGCGGCGAGCTCGGCAAGAGATTGCTGGGCTCCGAGGTCTGTTGGACGGTAGCTCAAGACTTGAGTGTAAAGGCTTTCAGCCTCAGGGAGTTGACGGCGGCGGAAGCGGTAACCACCAAAAGCAGATAACACTTCAATGCTAGCGGGTTCCCTCACCAGGGCCGCTTCATAGGCCTTCGTGGCGCGGGACGTATCATTGAGTGCTTCTGACAGGTCCGCTTCGAGCAAAAAGGGCTCAGCACGGTTGGGACTGAAGGCTTGGGCCTGGCGGGTCAGGCGATCGACCAGGGCTCTGGCTTGGGAGCGGTTTCGTAGGGCAACTGTTTCCACAAGGCGCACTTGAACGGGGCGATAGGTTGGGTCGTTCGCTGCGAGGGCCTGGTAAAGATCCTCCCATTCCCGTTCGGCTGGGAGTGAGCCCACAAGGGTGTAAAGCTCTGGTGTGGTTTGGCCGGGGCGCTGCTGGAGCCAGCGGCTAACGACGGATTGGGCTTCGGCTTTGGTGGCGAGATCGGCGTTGTAGGCGATCGAGGTGCGAGCTAGGAGCAGCTTCAGGTCCGTTGGGTTGGTGGCGAGGAGGCGGTCATAGAGACCGATCGCTTCATCAGGGCGACCCTGGCTGAGGCGAATCCCTGCCAAGCCTTGGAGGGCAGCGAGCTGAACTTCCTGATCGCTGGTGCCGGTATTAAGCACGGCAATATAGCGATTGGCGCTGTCTTCAAAGCGGCCTAGGCGACGCTCAATTTCGGCGTAGAGCAACTGGGGAGCCAAGTCTTTTGCCCCCGCAGCGGTGGATTGATAGGCTGCCAGGGCCACTTCAGCACTGGCAAAGTCGTTCCGTTCAATCGCCAGTTGGGCAATGCGGAAGTTGAGGAACGGCACATCTACGCCGGAGTTCAGCAGTTGCTGGTAAACCGGTAGGAGTTCTGGGCGAGGCTCCAGGGGCACGAGGGCCTGGGCGAGGGCTCGCTGTTCCGCGCGGCCCGCAGGCAGCGGACTGACCAGGGATGCGAGGCGCTGACCTAGCTGGGCAGAATCCACCTGGCCAAGCTGGCTTTCGAGGACCAAAATGCGCAGGGCAACGACGCGGTCAGCCGGTAACTGCTGAGCCAGACGACGGTAGAGGTCTAGAGCAAAGGGTCGGTCTGCAGGGGAGCCGCTGAGGACATCCGCAGCTTCTCTCAGCAAGGAACCATTGGGATTGGGGTTGTTCTGGAGCTCGTTGCGGTATAAAGCCGCCGCTTCCTGAACGAGCTCTGGCAAGCCTTGGTCCTGGCCAATTTCATTCAGGGCACGAGCTAAGGGCAGGCGAGCTGAGGGGATATTGCGCAGGGGCTCTAAGACGGTCATGGCCTCTACAGGGCGACCTGCATCTAGGTAAGCCTGGGCCAGCTCCGAGCGAATCTGCACACCCTGCTCATTGAGGTCACCACCAAGCTGTCCTTCTAGGATTTGGGCAGCTTGCACAGGATTGCCACTGCCCCGCAGGGCACGGGCGTAGGCAATGAGAGCATTGTCCTTGATGGTTCCGCCGCCGCTTTGGTAGCGGTTAAACAGCTCCAAGCCGCGAACAAAGTCGCCACTGTAAGTGTAGATTTGGGCGCTGCCTAGTAGAACATCAGCGGAAGGATTTTGTTGTAGAACGACCTCGTAGTCTGCCAAGGATTCTTGGAAGCGACCCTGATAGCCGTAGAGCAGCGCGCGTTGAGCTCGGGCATCCACATCGCCCGGCTCCAGGCTCAGGAAACGGTCCAGGGCTTCAATGCCAGGCGCTTGCCATTCAGGACGGAAACCGCCCAGCAGCCCCACGGTCTTGAGGGCAAGGCGGTTGTCGGGTTCTTGGCTCAGGACCTCTTGATAGGTATTCCAGGCCGCTTGGTCACGACCCAAGCGGCGGTAGGCGATCGCCAGCCCTAACTTGGCTTCCACCAGGTTGGGATATTGCTTGACAGCCCGCTCAAAAATATCCACAGCGGCATCCACCTGGTTGTCGCCCAGGCGTGAATAGCCCTGGCGCACCAGACGAGGCACAGCCTGTTGGGCCTGTACTGCAGCGGTTTCGAGAGAAAGCAGCGCGGGGCCACTGCTGAGCATTAATCCTAAGCCAAGGCTATAAACCAGCCGCGTTGTCCAAGAACGAGGAGCCATGGGCAAATCCAATGCAATAAAAAAGGGGGACACAAAAGTAGCAGCGCTAAACCCTGACTAGGCTTGCGATGGACCAGGCGTTCTGGTCCGGGCGCGGATGTTGATGCTTTGACAACAGCCGAAGATGAAGGGAAGCAATGGGGCGATGCCAATGTTCCGATCTGACGAATGGGGCGAGGTCCTATCCCAGAACGGTTCACCCAATATCGCTGACGCGCAACGGTGGATTTTGTTCTGATTCCCCGCCATTTCTCTGGCGATCTTCCTAGCTATGCCAAAGCCCAGGGTTACTGGGCTTTGGACAGTGGCTTAGGTCAATAAGCCGATGAAATCGTAGGAATTCTAGCGAACCTCGCTTAGGTTACCCGCAGGCAGAGTATCAAATTCTGCCTTGAGACGAAAACCTGCTGCCAGCTCCGAGAAGCTGTCCCGTTCTTGGATTGTGAAACCCATGCGCAGGTTGGGCAGGAAGCGGAAGTCGTAGAACAGCTCCAGAACGTTGGGAGTGTCTTCGTCAAAGCGACGGCGCAGGTCATCGTTGGAGATGTTGCGTCCGAAGGCTAGGCCCAGGCGATCCTCATCAGTGAAGACATCTAGGAAGCTAAGGCCGAGGCTATAGCTGTCGCCACTTTCGCCCAAATCACGGTTCTCGTAGCGGCCATAGCGACCAAAGATACCGGCATTGAGATTGGGCAAGAAGACTTCGCCATTGATGCCGTAGGCTTCTTCGCGATCGCCCTTTTGCACACCGCTGCGGCCATTGCCCCGGTCGATGTTGAAGATCTCTTGGAAGCTATCGCGGCTGCCATCGTCGCGCCCGGAGGCATAGGTGGCTCGCACAATGGCATTGCCTTTACGGAAGCCCACTTCCCCAGCAAAGCCATCCAGGGCAAATTCGCCAATCTCAGCAGAGGAGGAGTAAGCCGCAACCTTGAGGTCTAAGTTGTCTGTGGCGCTCCAGTTAGCCAAGACACCGGGGCGGGAGCCCAAGCCCACTGCGCTCAAGGCGGGGTTGGTTTGGAAAACCGGATTGAAGAAGTGAGTCGCGGAGTCTTTGGCGAAGCTGTTGCGGTCAAAGTAGGAAGTCAAATCCATTTGACCTGCTGTAATTCGCAGGTTGGGCAATTGTGCCAAAGAGGTCGAAGCAAAGGCCTCGTTGACGCTGAAGCCATTGGTTGTATCTGTGAAGCCTTCGCCACTGGCCACGTCGAAGGATGCGCCAAACAGGATGTTCGGACTTACAGGATAGGTGCCACTGAGGCGGGCCCGAGCCGCAGAATCACCGCCCTGGCTGAGGAACACCGCTTGAAGCTGGGAGGTGGGTTGTCCCAGGGCCGTGCTGCGGAACGTGGGTGAAGGCTCGCCGTAGGGAAGGTTAACTTCCTTACGAGGCTGCAAAGGAGGAGGGGGAAGCTCCAAGGTCGGCGCTTCAAAGTCCAGGGGACCACCGATGCCAGCGGGTATGCGATCGGCAGCGACGGGAGTCGAATTTGGAACTTCTAGGCGAGATGGATCTGGGGGAATCTGGGGCAGACGGTCAAGATTAATCTCAGATAGCGCCTGGGGCGGAACCGCTGCAGAGGTGGCATTAGATAGACCTCTGGGTGCTGCGGGGAGGGCAAAAGCAGTGTCGCCTAGGGTAAGGCTAGGAGGGGGCGGTAGCTCAGAGCGGCCACCAATTGAGCTGGGCTGGCTGTAGCCACCATTGGCATAGGCTTGGCCGTAGTTAGCTGGCGCTGGACTTCCCTGGGCATAGCCTTGGGAATAGTTGCCATTGTTGTAAGTGTTGGCGACGTTGTATTGACCGGCGTTATAGACGCCTCGGCTATTCGGGGCTGCACTACCAGGTGCTGGCAAAGGCGGTAGCTGGACTGCCGTGGTCACGCCAGGAGCTGGGTAGCCATAGCCGGGTTGAGGGTAAGGCTGGGCAGCGTAGTTTTGAGCGGGATAAGCCTGGGCTGGATAGGCCTGTTGAGGGTAGCCAGGCTGGGGATAGGCCGCTGCATAACCCGGATTCGCGTAGGGCTGAACCTGATAGGCCTGGGGGTATTGGGGATAGGGCTGGGCGACGTATGCCTGAGGGGGATAAACCGCTTGGGGATAAACCGGCTGAGGATAGGCTGGTTGGGGGTAATAGGGAGCCTGGGGATAAGGCGCGTAGGCCTGCTGGGGAGCAGGTGCATAGCCAGGTTGGACTGGCTGGGGATAGTAATAGCCCGGCTGGGGATAGGGCTGAGGGTAAGCTCCCGGCTGGGGATAGGCTTGAGGGTAAGCAGCCTGAGGATAGCCAGCCTGGGGGGAAGCGCCCTGGGGATAGCCAGGCTGAGGATAATAGACAGGCTGGGGATATGCCTGGGCGAGATGGTAAGCAGGCTGGGGGGCGTTGTAGACCGATGCCGAATTGCCTAATGCTCCGCCAAATTCGGAGGTTGGAATGACATCTCTAGGCGAATCACCGGCATGGACAGGAGCAACTTGGGGAGGTATGGGTAAAGCCTTGGTACCGGGGGCTAAACGATTCTGAACTTCATCAACGGTTTCAGCTTTGGGCGGCACAATCGCTAGGGCCAAACTCTCGCTTAGGGTGGCTGCAATGAGCGGAGGCTGAGGAGCGATCACCGCAGGCTCATCAGCCATAGAGACTTGGGGCTCATCAATGGCAGGGCTTCCGTCCATTTCGCTGGGAGTGCCAGTCGTGAGAGGAAGGCCAGACAGGGGGATGTCACTGGCTTGGCTCTGAGCGACTGAGCGAATGGCTTCTAGCTCTGAAGTCAAGGTGGCCGCTGAGCTGGATGATTCGCTTGTCGCGCGCTCCGTGACTACGGTCTCACTCTGAACGTTAGGCTCGCTTTGAGCTCTAGCTTCCTCAGCGTCTTCTGCCCCAACGCCCTTTTCTTCTGCCACAGCATCGACAGAACGATAGCGGTCGAGATCAACGTTGACGACAGCGACTTTGGTCGTAGATTTACTCTCGTTGAGGCTCTGTGATTTGAGGGGGGTATCTCTGACGGAATGGTCAAGAATGCTGGTTAAGGTCTCTCCAATGGAGCCTTCCGTTGCCCAAGCTAGGATCTTCGCAGGTGCTGCTACTTGAGGAGAGGTAACAGTCTCCAGGCTGGATGTAAAATCAGGACCCGTTGCTTCAGGGGCCTCAATCGATGCCTGGAAAGACAAGCGGCTCTTTGTAACGAGTTCATTCGCTGCCTCCACCTGGGGGGGCTCAGGGATGATCTCTGCCAGGCTCGGCAGGGATTGAAACGGGATCAGGCTGACAGCCAGTGCCAAGGAAGCTGAACCCGTGGAGCAGGCTCGGCGAAACTTAGATGATGCCGGAGTGAGCACCGTACGCAAACGAAACAGATCACTAGCCATGCCAGTCACACCACTCAAGAAAATATGCCGTTGTAGACCCCTGACCTAGCAAGGCTAAAGCGCATCAATATGATGTTTGTCGCTCAAACCTACGGACATCACACTAGAAGTGGATGTATCCTAGTAGACAAGCCAATACTTAGGTTAGTCGATCGGATTGGAATTGCCAACCGATCAGAGAATAAAGATAGCTTGCCACACCCCTATTCGCCATGAAGGTATTGATGTCCTATATTTCCCCTTTCGTGAAGCTAAATCGCGCCGGACGGAAAATTCCTCGTCAAGCTGACCATCGTTCTTTGCGTCATGGAATGGTGTTGGGCTTAGCGATGGCTCTGTCTGCTGGCCTAGCTGCCTGTGGAGAAACGCCGCTTTCCAGCGATGTAAATCAACTCTTGTTAACGGTTGAGTCAGGAGAGCGCCCTGGTGTTTATCAGTTGTCAGGAACAACTGACTTGCCGGAGGACACGGAGCTGATGGTTCAGGCCGTGCGTGTGTTGACTCCCACCGGGCAGACCCTGCCTGAAGACAGCGCGGAGGAGCATTATGCAATTTTGGACCGCGATCGCGTTCTAGTGAATGGTGGTCGCTGGGACGTAGAGCTACAGCTGTGGAATAACGATAGTGGCGAATCTGCTGAATCCTGGCAGTTGCAGCTACCCCAGAGCGATCGCAGCTTCACCCCCGATAATGCAGTGCGTTTCACCGTGTCTATGCCACCTACGGGAGATGAGCGAGCGCTAGAGGCTCAATGGCAGAAAAGCAAGCAGACGCCTAGCGATGGAGTCGTGGATTTTACACCCGATGGTGAATGGTTCCTGCAAGCAGAAGAATCGTTAGCCATCTCTCCCCCTGGAGCGACGGTGCCGGATCAACCCAACAGCTTCAATGCCCGGCGCGATCTTGCCCAAACCGAAAGTGGTATCCCCTTGGCTGATAGCGCAGAGGGAGCTGCTGCAAATGCGAAGAGCACAACGGATGCTCCCCTAGATGATCCGGAATTGCTCCGTTAGAGCGAATTGATTCTAAATCCTTGTAGCCACCCCCCGATATCTGGCAGCCTCATCCCCTTAGGACAAGAGGGCTTCGAGCTGTTGTAAGAATCGGGAGGCTGTATTGCAAGATTTTGTATGAGGCCGCGTCCAACAAAATGTCCACTATTTGAAGGCCCGCTCCAAGGTGTTTGGAGCGGGCCTTCAAATATTTCTGGGCGATTGCTCAATGCTTGAGAATTCAGGGTGGGGTCACCGTGGCTGCAGCTCTAGATGCAACTTTCCCTAAACTATTGCAAATTTGGGCTTTGTTCTACAGGACGGTTGCATCAGCATGTGGTCATACAACTCCAGACAGCCAAGTCAGGCTGGAGAGGGTGTCTGGAGGGGTGTCAACCAGAGGAGATTTGTTCGGAGGAGATAATATTCTGATTGCTGAAAAGGATTGCCTGTAAGGATTTTTCCTTTCCATAAAGAGTCTCTACGAGCAATCTGAACTTGGCAAATTCCGTAGTTTTTCCTAGCAGTCATTGTTGACTGCTGGGCATCTTAAAAGTAGTGCATCAAACCTAAGTTTTGACCTGCCGACTCCAATGGGAGTCACCGGACATCGAACTCCACCCCCCAGCAGCGAGTTCGTTCGCTTTTCACGCTTGGCCCTCAAATGGCTCAGCGTAGATTAAAGCTCTCGATTGGCTCACCCATTTGCTTCAACGTTCAACCCCTGCGACTCACGGTCCTGCACCCATGGAAAGTTACACCCAACAATTCACGCAATTCACCACTTCATTTCCGCTGTGGCAATATCTCAGCCAGCGCTTGTTTGATCAGGAGCAACAGTTGGTAATCAACCCTCGTGCTTTTGCTCAGAGCTATCGCGTTGATTTCCTGGAGTATTGTTTCTCCATGGTTTCTGAAAGCTCTAATCCTGGCTGTTAATGCAACTGAGGGGCGATCGCCTTGGTTCAAGATTGCATGACGTTAATCGAAGGTTCCCCATGGGCGATCGCTGAGGATCAATGAGCAGCTTTTTTGAGTTTGCTCAATGGGATGGTGTTGTTGAGACTGACAGTTAACCTGGCGGAAGTCTGCCAACGTTAGGCCAGTCAATATCACCCAAGTTGATCGCTAGTCTCTCAATTCGCCCCTTCTTGCTGCCTTCTGTCGGCACCGTGAGGGACAGAAGGCAGCAAGAAAAAGCAGTGAGTTTAAGCATTTTCATCAATGCTTAAACTCACTGCTTTTTCTTATTTATTAGGTAATGTCTCTAGGTCGTTGCCATGGCGATTGGCACTGCCGACAAAAGCCGTTCAACGATCGCTTTTGCGGGTTGCCCTGCTGCAGGAATAATGCGGTGGGCCATGACATGGGGAGCAAGGCGCTTGATGTCATCGGGAATGACAAAGTCCCTATTCTTGATGAGGGCTAAGGCTTGAACTGCTCGATGAAGCGCCACGGCTCCCCGAGGACTCACACCGAGAGTGACTTCATCATCTTCCCGGCTCTGGCGTACTAGTTCCAGAAGATAGCGCTGGAGAGAATCTTCCACACGAATTTGGCGGCATTGCTGTTGCAGAGATTGAAGTTCTTCCAGAGAGAGGCAGGGCTGTAACTCTTCCACTGCGATCTTGGATTGCAGTCCCTGGAGCATCCGTAATTCTTCTTCTGCGGAGGGGTAACCGAGGGATAGGGATAGCATGAAGCGATCCATCTGGGCTTCGGGAAGGGGGAAGGTGCCTTGGTACTCCACGGGATTTTGAGTCGCAATGGTGAAAAACGGGTGGGGGACGGGACGCGATTTTCCATCCAAGGTCACCTGCTGTTCTTCCATCACCTCCAGCAGAGCAGATTGGGTGCGCGGTGTAGCGCGGTTCACTTCATCAGCCAAGAGCACATTGGTAAAGACGGGGCCGGGCAGGAAGTCGAATTCGCCACTGTTGGGCATCCAGATATTGCTGCCGGTGATGTCGCTGGGCAGTAGGTCAGGTGTGCATTGAATGCGCTGAAATTTCCCATCAATGGAGCGGGCTAGGGATTTGGCTAAGAGGGTCTTGCCCACACCCGGAACATCCTCTAGAAGGGCGTGGCCTCCGCCAATCAAGGCAACGAGTACGAGCTCAATAGCATCCTCTTTGCCGATGATGGTTTGGCTAAGGTTAGCGAATAGGCGATCGATTCCAGCAGGCATAGTGAGCTTAGACCCAATGAGAAGGCAGAGTTGAGAGATGCGGTTTGGCCCTAAGCGTTAATCCACGGGATTGCAAGACTGATAGAGCTGTTGAGTCGAGGTGACGCTTATCAATGGCCTGGATGCGATGGATGGCGATCGCTCCCACCACCGAAGTGACATGACCCGACTCTCTCAAAGATATTGTGCAGGGAAGAGAATGACATCTAATCCAACATGTGCTGAACCCGAAAGGGATCTAACAGTCTAGAGGGATGTAACTGTTGAGCGCCTCACGAATGGGAATACTCCTCGGTCACGGGTCTGCTCCGCGTGATAGCCTCAATTCTAATTGAATCTGTTCGCTCTCTAGCCGAAAGCTTGCCCGGTCTATGCAGTCCACCACTTCCCAACGCCGTACCAAAATTGTGGCCACCATTGGTCCGGCGACTAGTCGCCCCGAGGTACTCAAACCATTAATTGAGGCGGGGGCAACCACGCTGCGGCTGAATTTCTCCCACGGCACCCACGACGATCACCAGCGAAGTATTCGCCTCATTCGTCAAATCTCTTTCGAGCTTAACCAGCCCGTTGCCATCCTGCAGGATCTTCAGGGACCGAAGATTCGTCTGGGTCGTTTCGAGAATGAAAAGATCACCGTTAAACCTGGTGATCCGTTTGTGTTGACCAGCCAAAAAATGCCTGGGACTCAGACTCGTAGCTATGTCTCCTACGACAAGCTTGCCAATGAGGTACCCGAGGGAGCCACCATTTTGCTAGACGATGGCAAGGTGGAAATGCGGGTTGACAGGATTGACAAGGAAGCCCAAGAGCTCCACTGTGTGGTCGTTGTGGGTGGCGTCCTTTCCAATAACAAGGGGGTGAATTTCCCTGGCGTTTACCTATCCATTAAGGCCTTGACGGATAAGGATCGAGAGGATTTAGTCTTTGGGCTAGATCAAGGTGTGGACTGGGTTGCTCTGAGCTTTGTTCGCAATGCTGATGATGTGCGAGAGATTAAGGAGCTGATTGCGGGTGCCGGTAAAGAGGTACCGGTGATCGTCAAGATTGAGAAGCATGAGGCGATCGAACAAATCGAAGACATCCTGGCGCTCTCGGATGGCGTCATGGTTGCTCGTGGTGACCTGGGTGTGGAAATGCCCGCTGAGGAAGTGCCTCTCTTGCAGAAGCGCCTAATTTCCTTGGCCAACAGTTTTGGCTTGCCAGTGATCACCGCGACGCAGATGCTGGACAGCATGGTCCATTGTCCTCGTCCGACGCGCGCTGAAATTTCTGATGTTGCCAATGCCATCCTGGACGGGACTGATGCCGTGATGCTCTCCAATGAGACGGCTGTGGGGGATTACCCGGTAGAAGCTGTATCGACTATGGCTCGGGTTGCAGAGCGGATTGAGATGGAGCACAAGATTCCGGCGACGCCTAAGAATCTGGGCCATGATGATGCGATTCCCAATGCCATCAGTCAGGCGGTGGGTCGCATTGCCCAGCAGCTCAATGCCAAGGCCATCATGACCCTGACCCAGTCGGGGGCCACAGCTCGGAATGTTTCTAAATTCCGACCAGAGACTCCAATCCTAGCGGTGACGCCCCACGTTGACGTTTCCCGTCGCTTGCAGATGGTGTGGGGAGTTCGTCCGCTGTTGGTGTTGGACTTGCCTTCTACAACTGAAACTTTCCAGGCGGCAATCAGTGTGGCCCAGGAAAAAGGATTACTCGATGGCGGTGACATGGTGGTCACCACCGCTGGAACGCTAAAGGGGGTTTCTGGCTCGACTGATTTGATAAAGGTAGAGCTGGTGAGTGCTGTTCTTGGCCAAGGTGTCGGTGTTGGCCAAGGCCGGGTTACGGGGATTGCCCGAGTTGTCCAAGGGCTCAAGAGTCCCAACCATTTCAATCCTGGAGATATTTTGGTCGCTCCTAAGACCGATGCAAGCCTGATGGATTGTATTCACCATGCTCGGGGCATTGTGACTGAGACGGAGAGTCTCACGAGCCATGCTGCGGTGATTGGTCTACAGCTAGGTATTCCGGTGATTGTGGGGGTTGAGGGAGCGAGCCAAGCGATCCGTGATGGCTCGGTTCTCACCTTGGATGTCTCTAAGGGTCTAGTGCATTCCGGCTCTGTGACTGCTTAACTGTTGGTTAATACTGACGGCAGATCTGAAAATCCCTAGGGCAACCAATGAATGATTGCCCTAGGGATTTTATGGTCATACCAAATCCTAATAGCTGTTCCCCTAAACTCTCTGCGGGCGAACAGCGGTTCGCCCCTACCAATAAACTAACGGGAATCGGGGGTCACCGAACCGGATTTGGTATCAGACCTCATCTCCATCT
>CALECT010000006.1 GCA_937949725.1 uncultured Pseudanabaenaceae cyanobacterium | reverse complement strand
TGCAGGCTGAAGTGACTCGGCTGTATGACCAACCGTTTTCGGTTAAATAATGACCTATGGACGCAAACTCTTCTTTTACCTCAGCCGAGCTTTCTGAAATCCTTGCCCTGCTACCGTTCCTGGAAGCGGGGCAGCCGCTCTATCGCATGCATGAGCGTCCCAGTCTTGACCCCTACGACTATGGGCCAGAGCTATGTCACTGGCGAGCCGCCTTAGAGCAAAGCAACTTTCCCATTCGCTTCGACTGGCCCCAATGGCTGGATGAAGCCAAGGCTTTGGACCGTAATCCTGACCTGGTGGACCGGGCTGATCTGCTCACGCTACGCAAGCTGCTGACTTGCTACCTGCGCACCGAGCGATTTACCAGCGGAACTCTAGCCCACATTGTAGATAACGGGCAGCTGCTGCGAATCATGCGGCGGTTGGCAGTGTTGAGGGATGAAGGATTTTAATTGAGACCAGAATCCTAGGATGCAACCGCTTCTTGGGGTTGGTGACACAATAATTGCTCATAAGCGCTGCGGGTTTGTTGGGCGAGCTTAGGCCAGCTAAAGTGCTGTTCCAATTCCGCATAGGCTCGCTGTACCAAACGTTGGGTGTCCACATTATTCTCTAGGACATCGACAATGCCCCTGGCCAGGGATTCTGTATTGCCCCGCTGGGTGACAATGCCCGTTTTCCTGTGGGTGACGACCTCAGGCAATCCCCCCGCATCGGATACCACCACCGGAACTCGCGCAGCAAAACTCTCCAGAGCCACAATGCCAAAAGGCTCATAGAGGCTGGGGAAAACGGCACAATCGGCGATCGCCTGGAAGCAGTCCAAATCCTCATCGGACATGAAGCCTGTGAACTCACAATGCTGGTTGATCCCCAACATCTGGGCCTGGCGCTGAAGATGCTCGGTGTTGCCGCCGCCAATAATCACAACTTTCGCTTTGCCCTGGAGCTGCTTGAGGACCTTATGGGCGGCATTGAGCAGGACGGAAATGCCCTTTTCGTAGGTGATTCGGCCCACATAATAGACAATTTGCTCCTCATCCTTGGCAAAGCGCCGCCGGAAGCCCAGACTGTCAAACTGGGGATCAAGGTGCTTCTTCTCGGGGCAAATTCCGTTGTAGACCACATCAATTAACCGTTCGGGATAACGATGAATGCGGCTGACTTCCTGGCGCATATAGTTTGTGCAAACGATGATGCGGGAGGAATGCTGGACGAGATCCTTTTCCTTGTTATCGATGTAATGACTGGTGTGGTTGTGTAGACCGCTGTGGCGACCCTGCTCTGTGGCATGGATTGTGCTCAGCAGGGGGAGTTCGAAATGATTACGTAGGGCGATCGCCGCATCGCCCACCAACCAGTCATGGGCATGGAGCAAGTCAAAAGGACCTTCGTTCATCACCAGCTCACCGCCATATTCGCCCATGGCATCGTTCATCTTGCCCACCCAATGCAAGAAATCATTTCCGGGGGGCACGGGCAAACGATGGACATGGATACCCTCCACCCGTTCACGCTTTAGCTGGTTGCCCTGGGCAACGGTCATCAAATGGATCTCTATGCCCAGCTTGACGAGTTCCGGGTACAGTTCTGCCACATGGCGAGCAATCCCTCCAACGATGCGGGGGGGGAATTCCCAGGCGAGAACTAGAACTTTCATGGCATGCTTTCCTGCTGCAGGGGCGCGGCCTGGAACGGAGCAATGAGGTTGTAGGCCTCAAGGCTTGCTAGGCCGAAGGATGCTCCAGGGGAGTCATCTAGAGAAGTGACAAACAAACGGGACGGAAAAAAACGGTGACGCCAGTGGGGCAAGGCTGAATCCCAGTGGGGCGCTGGAACAGTAGCGGGGGCCAGAGCGCTAGCTTGCGTTAGGCAGTGCTCAGGCTCAGGGGTGGGAGAGCGCTACTAGTGGGCTCTAGAGTACCCTTCGCCAAGGACGTTTGAGACACCGGAGAAATTTCCTCAGTCGGTGTAATACTTTGCCCCAGGAGTTGAGGGTTGGCTTCCAGGCTGGTTTTGCGGAAGTCTTGCCATCGAGCTAAGGCATCGGCATCGGAGGCAATGCCTTGATGGAGGAGGATGACGCCATCGTCAAATCGTTGGATGCCGTAGTTGCCCTCGGCAAGAGTCTGGTCAATCCTCATGAAAGACTGGGCGAGGAGATTGCGATCGCCCTTAAAGACAACGCTGTACTCCCGCATCTGCCATAGATCCCCCACGGCATAGTCCACATCCACCACATCCCCAGCATCGTTGCGAACCTGGAGAGACATGGGGAATCTCACCAGCTCTCTGCGGTTGGAAAGATGGGGGACCAGGTGTGTCGTCGCAGAAACGCTCGATTTTTTGGGAATTTCCGATAAAATCTGACGAATTTCACCGGCATGCTCCCATTGTCGCGGCAAAGGGACATAAACAGTCGGATTAATTGCATCAGGGATTACAAAAGAGAGGGTGCGATTAGGGTTGGATGTAATGGTGAAGAACAGTGACAGGATGATGCAAAAGCCCCAGAAGCGCCGTAGGCGAAGCTTCTTGAAGGCATTGGGATGGCGCTTCCACCAGAAAATGGCACCGTAGGCCAGGCCAGGAACGATGCCCATGGCATAGCGAATGTTGATGGCCAGGACCGAGTCGCCCTTGGCAATCAAGAGCTTGAGCAGGGGAAAGCCCGCCACCAGCCAGGACTCTGGCGCGATCGCCGGAATAAACATAAAGGGCAACCATTGGCCCAGTAAGTAACGCAGCGTGCGATCGAAGGGCGTTACCAGTTCCCGCACCACAAGCCAGGGCTTTGTTGCCATGGCGAAGATCACATCCAAGGTGGAAGCGCTTTCATTGTCGATGTACTGGCCGAAGCGCTCGATCATAAAGCGATCGGAGACATCTGCGGAGAACTGGGGCATGCCCCAATTGGTGAGGATGAGAATGTAGGACAGGCCATAGGCGCATAGCCCGGCCCCTAGCCAAGGATGGCGACGACTGACCAGGAGGTAAAAGCCAATGCTAAATAGAACGATCCCGGAATCTTCCCGCACGAAGGGGATCAGGATCGCCATGGTGCCGTAAAGCCACCACCAGCGCTTTTCCAGCCCCAGCAGCAGGCTAAAGACAAAGAGGGGAATCTGGCAGATGTCGTGGAAGTTGCCAATCGTTGGGCCGACAATGGCATTGGCCCCGAAGTAGGCCGTGGTAATGGCAGCAGCGGGAGCGGGATCAATATGGCAGCGAGCCAACTTGTAGAGCACGAGGCCCGCTGCGGTGATAAGGGTTACCTGCAATACAGACAGAGTTACAGGCGATTGGAAGATACTGTAGATTGGCAGCCAGAGAAGCAGCGCAGGGGTGAAGTGCTGGCCCAGCCGGTGGTAAGCCACATTGGGAATCTCCCCAGCGTTGACTACATTGGTCGAGAGCTGAGATGAGAGAGAGCTTTGGAAAAAGCGTCCCCTGGCTCCGTTCCAAAACACCTGGTTGAAGATGCCCTGGTCATAGGAGGCGTAATAGCTGAAGTAGCGATGCAGCGTCAGCAGCAGCGTAATTGAGAAAAAGGCGATCGCGACACCTAGAACCCAACGCTTCGGCTGCTTGCGGAGAACATCGAACATGATGCCCCTGTGGCAAATCTAAAAATATTATTAAGCATCTCATAGTGCTGCTACTGTTCTCAAGGTAGAGTCTTGATAGACTTAACAAAGATCGTTTTATCCATAAGCACTAGTGGTGCTGTTGCATGGGTTTGCCAGGACCAACTCTTTTAGGCTGTGATCGCGGCCGCTATATCAATCTTATTGAGCGCATGTTGCTCCTTGCGTGGGGAGCTTGTTGTGGATAAAACACCTGGGAAAGGTCGTGCTAATACTTCGCCTGAGGCACCGTCCAGCGATGACTTGGCTAAAGAGCATCCAGCCAGTGCCAAGGCGGGTGAGAAAGCATGGGAGGGAGATAGTTTTGAAACCATGGCGGGTGACTCCAATGACCCGGTTGCGGATGGACCCGCGCATAACAATGGCTCTCTTCGGGAGTCCTCTGTCTCTGCTGAACAGATGGCCGAACAGTCGGCTGAACAAGCTTTATTAGCTCGTCTGGCTCAGTTGCCTGCAGCGCCTGCAACTGAGGACCCAAGCAATTTGGGGAGTGAGTTAAAGGGGGAACTGAGAATCCCGATCCGAAAGCCCCAGAGCAGTACCAGCCCATCTTCTTTAGCTCGGACTCGGCCACGTGCGATAGAGACCGCTGCTGTACCAGGCGAGACAGGAGGGGATACACAGGTCTCGATCAATTTTTTGTTGTTCATTAACTTGCGCAATCACTCTTCAGCGTTGGTCACAGATATTCGCTCGACCCTGACTGATTTGCAGGAGGATGGGAAATTTGAGTTGGAAATTACCCAGGTACGGGAACATCCTCAACTCGCAGAACATTTCAAGTTAGTCGCGACTCCATCGTTGGTTAAAACCCATCCCCTTCCGGCCCAAGTGCTGACGGGCAGCAATGTGACAGAACAGCTCCGCTACTGGTGGCCTCGCTGGATTTCTGAGGCAAAGCTGTTGCGCTCCAATGAGGTCCAGGTTGAGGAGCCAGAACTGGATTTGAAGGGCCTGCCAACGGATATCTCGGAATATATTTTTGGCTTAGAAGATGAGGCCTTTCGCCTGCGGCAGGAAAAGGATTCTTTGCAGGCTCAGTTGCGCTTTCGCGATCGCATTATTTCCATCCTGGCCCATGACCTGCGTAATCCCTTGATGGGGGCTTCCCTGGC
>CALECT010000005.1 GCA_937949725.1 uncultured Pseudanabaenaceae cyanobacterium | reverse complement strand
AGGGTTCGATAAAATTCCTGGTGTCAATGGCGATGTGGCCCCACTCCGACCCATCTCGAACTCGGTTGTGAAACGCATCTGCGGCGAATATAGTGAGCGGGAAGCTGCTTGTGAAACTAGCTCGATGCCAGGGTAACTCTTAAAAGAAAGCTCCTAGACTGCGTAAGTCTAGGAGCTTTCTTGGTTTTGAAATTTAACGACAGTCTCTAGGAATTTGTTTTTCTACTTGCGATATTTGGGGGAATTTTTTGTATCTTCGGTCGGGGGCTAAATGGAATATAGAAAATTTGTGGAGAATAATGTAATTCTAGCTCTTTAAATTCCGGCACCACCTAGGAATTCTTCTATCTCCTTATTTCCCAAGGAACAACTACCTTTAGGGAAGGATTGTTCCTTAGTGTTGTTTGTTGATCTTTCCGCGCTTTTTTCTGTTGTCTGTAGAGAACTTAACTGAGTTTCTAGATTTTCTATGCGGTCTAGTAGCATGCGAATAACTTTGGCTTCTGAATCGGGTAATTTGGCATGGTCTAATGGCTCAACCTTGCTGCCTGCTCTATAAACAATCCGTCCAGGAATACCTACGACCGTGCAGTCTGATGGAACATCTCGTAGCACAACAGAGCCAGCACCTATACGAACGTTCTCGCTGATGTTGATGTTGCCCAGTACTTTGGCGCCTGCTCCTACAACAACGTTCTTTCCTAGGCTGGGATGGCGTTTCCCACTTTCTTTTCCAGTGCCTCCTAAGGTGACACCTTGATAAATGAGACTATAGTCACCGACTATTGCTGTCTCACCTACAACAACTCCCATGCCATGATCAATAAATACTCCTTTGCCAATACTTGCACCAGGATGAATTTCTATGCCGGTTAACAGCCTTGCTATCTGTGAAATGACACGAGGAATTACGGGTAATCTTAATTGGTAGAGTTTATTGGCCAGACGATGCAATAGGAGCGCATGTAAGCCTGGATAGCAGAGAAGTACCTCTAGCCAATTCCGGGCTGCAGGGTCACGCTCGAAGATGATTTTGAAGTCTGCTAGAACTATTCTCAACACGATAATACTTAACTAATTAGTCCGAGCTGTTACCACTGCATTTCTCTATGCTGACATGCTATTGAGCAGTTTGACTCTTCTAATCTCGATTCCTCTTCATTCGCAAAATGTTGTTTTTTCTTTTCATCCATAAATTTGGAGATTTGAGAATGAAAAGATAACTGAAATCGTCGTTAAGAGAACTCTTTCTCTCGTTGAGACCGTTTCGCTAAGGCAACTTAAGGACTATTGAATGCGTCGAAAGAATAAAATGGGTGTACGATTACTGCTGTGCCTTTTTGCTGATGAGTATTAATAGCTATTAACGCCATGATGAGTCAAACTTTTGAGGCTCCCGTATCGCGAGCCGTTTTGGGTCCTATTAGTGCAGAGCATTTAAGCATTGAGCAAGATGAGTTTGTTGAACGTCTGAAGCGTCTTTATAAGGCGGATCATCAAGCAGAATATCTGTATATTCAAGCGGAAGTCGATTCTTTGTTGATTCAGTTGGAGCAGGCTCTCGCTTCGAGAAAAACTGTCATGTAGCTCTTGTTGGTCTCTGCCTTACTTTGGTTTGGTCAATTCAGTTTCTAGGACGTCACTGCTTGTTGTAAAGCAGTGACGTCTTTTCTTTAGAGTATCTCTACCGGCTTGCTCATAACTGGAGCATGCTGGAAATATTGGATGTTGGAGGTGGCTCGCATGCATTTTGCCGCTTGGTCGTGCGTTTACTCCGCAATCTTGACAATATCTGTTAGACTTTCCACCGTTCTTGTTGAAGTCTGATTTCTGGGCATCGTCTTCTGAGACTTGCTTTTCATGATGACTCTTTGTAAGAACACTGCTCTGAAAGAGGACTTCTATGAAAAGCGCTCAGCTGGTAACCTTTCTCGCGATCGCCTCATTGACTGTGGGCTGTAGCTCCCAGAACAGTACTGTTAATGATGCTGGGTTATTTGCAGAGGCTCAAGGAGATGCTGGAAATCTCGCTGTAGCGGATGCGGGAGCAGTGCGTCCGTCACCCTCTAACATTTCCCAGATTGTTGAGACTTCTGCTAATGGTTTAGAGGGATTTGTGTCTAGTCAAGATTCCTCATTGTCTAAGTCTGCCCAGGCAAATGCGGCTAAGCCATCTTTGGGCCATACAGCGGCTATCGCGAAAGCCCGAAAGTCTTCTGTACTGGTTTCTTCTTCTAAGGCGGGTCGAGATAATCCGTTTGCGTTGGCAGAGCAGCCAGATTTTGAAGTGCGTTTTTTGTCTGCTGAGGCTTCTACATCACTACCGCCTATTCCCAATGTTGGTCTAGGTCCTGAGCCTGGAGCCTCTCTGATTCCTGTGTCTACAGTTGATGCACCAGTGGAGCTTCCTCCTGCTGCACCAACGGTGCTTGTTCCTCAAGAACAGCCGGTTATCGCTATAGCTCCGAATCCTCCCCAGTTAGTTGTTCCTCCTTCTAGTGTCTTGCCTCCGGTTGCTTCTCCTGTGGCGATACTTCCTGAAGCCACATCGCCTACTGCTTTAGCTGAGGCTGTGGAAATCAAGGGAGTTGTCCAGCTAGGTGATCAAACTGCAGTCATTATTAATGAAGGTGATGGAACACTGAGTCGAACCGTTCAGCCGGGTGCTCGTTTGGTGGGGGGGCAGGTGGAGCTCCGCCGGATTGAGACGACGACCGCAGAGCCTCAGGTTGTATTGGTGCAGAATGGCGTTGAGGTTGTTCGAGGGATTGGAGTCTAGAGGTTCTGTTTGTTGAGCAGTTGAATAGCCCATTTTCGTTGAACCTCGCTTCTGGAGGTTATGACGACTCTTGGGATTGTTGAGTGATGCTATTAAAGGAGCTGGCGAGTCGTTGGTCTGAATTAGGGGTTATCTCAGCCATTGCTCGCTGCTCCCTATGCGCATGGGAGCTCTGTTCAAAGTCTAGGGATGCACAATAGCCATGCTTGCTTAAAACGAAACGCCCTTTCATTCAATGAATGGGCGTTTCGTTTTAGTCGTCGATGAGTTGGACCAACGCTTTAAGATGGGGCAAGCAGCAAACTTTATTAAAGGCTGTTGTTATCTTCTGTGAAGTTACTGATGGGAAGTAGAGCAATATAGCGGTACCCCGATTCTGAGGAGCTCTGAACAAACAGTTGTCCACCCTGGATCTCGGCGAGGTGACGACTGAGGAGTAAACGTAGATTCTCGGGACGCTCTGCGCTTGTTGCCTGGAGAAGCTCGTTGAGGTTTTCGCTATTGAGGGGTTTTGCAAGTTCACCGAGTAGGCGTTGCACAGTCGCTACGCCACCAGAATCTACTTCTCCCAAAGAGCTACTCAGTTCATTGGTGCTCACAGGAAGGACTGCAAGATTCTCACCTTCATTGTTGGGAGGGAGCCCTTCTCCTAGCCAAGGATGGGAAACCCATAGGGACAATTGTAGTTGGTCTGTTTTTCGGGAGATGTGGAGCTTGATGACGCTACCCCCGTTTGCAGATTGAATAATGCTGAACACCAGATGGTAGAGCATTTGGCGAAGCTTATCTTTGTCTAAGCGCCAGACGCGTTTACCGGGCTCTACAGAGCATTGCAGTTGCAGGTCTTGCTGATTCCCCATGGGAGTTAGGGAGTGGAGCACTTTTTGGGATAGTAGCTCGATATCAACTGGGGTGAGATTTAGCCCGTTTTGGTCGTTTTCGAGGGCTGCCAGGTCCATTATTTCCTGGATGAGCGACAGTAGAGTCTGGCCGCTACGTTGAATAACCTCTAGGTATTCTCGTTGTTTATCGGTTAGAGGTCCGTAGATTTCACGGCTGAGCATTCCTGCCATGCCGAGGACTGCTGTGAGGGGGGCGCGTAGCTGTTGGGTGAGCTGACCGACTAGTTTTAGCCGTAAAGGGCTCGGGTCGTCTTGTTGAGATGAAGTCGAAGTAATTGGGGTAGACCGTTGGCCTTGCAAGCTGATGCTGCTGTTTGATGAAGATGATCGCAGGGGAAGATCACTACTAGAAAGAGCCTGTGGACTTGCTGGGCTAATTGCGGCAGTGTTGTTTGCGATCGCCTGATCCCGTTCAAATTCACTCACACACCAGCGAGCTACAAGCTCCAGGGATTGAACATCCTTCTCTGTGAATTCTTTGGGTTCAGAATAGAGGATTGCCAGGGTACCCAAGCAGTGACCCCCTGAGACAACTAAGGGAGCGCCCAGATAGGCTCGAATGCCAAATTGTTGGACCAGGGCACTTTGGGAGAAAGCGGGATGCATGGCTGCATCACTGAGAGCCAACACTTGCTGGCTATCTACAACGTGAGTATCAAATGAATCTTCCCTAGCCATGCGGCGAGTTTTGGCTAGGCTATTCATCAGGCCTAGCTTCGACAGCCCAATTGAAGCTTTGAGCCAGAGGGTATCTCTGTCTAGAACACTCATCCAGCAGACTGGAGCCCCGAGAAATTGCGCTGCTGTTTGGGACGCTTCTTCAAATACCGGGATACTATCCGCTTCGAGGAGACCGAGTTCAGCAACAGTGAAGAGGCGCTGCTGTTCTCGGGCAGCGGCGCTCAAGCCATCAAGACGACAGAACAATCGAGTTTCTAAACCATTCATGTTGTGTGACTACCGTGCTGAGTCTGGGACTCTAGACAAATGAAATGCAGCTATGCGTAGCCCTAGGGTTCCCCGAAGGTGGGCGAAAAGCGATTCCCAATGATGGACAGATTTGAAAGATCCTACGGGGGGTACTGCCCATAACTGGCAAGTAGGCCTATGCAATGTGCCAGAGTTACGTCAGAGGATTAAGGACATCCGTGAATTTCCTTAATATTCGTATCGACTAACCATGTTATACGAGCCTGTCCCATTCCGTTGGGACTCGCTGAAGAAATCAGCTATTGGGCTGTTATTTCCGCTGAATTTTGGCAATGTATCCTGACCTCCAGTCGCTAAGTCGCATTACCCAATATTTAGAGGCAGTATTCTAAACCTACGAGTGAGTATAAAATACATCGATTTATGTGAGTCGCCGACAGCGAGCATCCACGAGAAAAGCCTTTGCTACGGTTTCGGCCGGGGCTATATGCCTTTAGGATCTGTGATATCACGTAATGCGGCCTTTACTCGTCGCCATAGCACTGCGCCATGACAATGTCCGCCACGGTACAACTTGCTAAACAGGGAGATGCGCGGGCGATTACGCAGTTGATTAATCAACAGCTAGAACCCCGAGGTATTACGGCTCAAGCCTCGCGGGAGGGCTCCTGCTTGCACATCACCTTGGAGGCACGAGCTGTGCCACCTCAACAAACTGTGGTGGGCTATCTTAGGCAAGCCTTAGAGCGTTTGTCTGCAGCCTCCATTGATGAGGCTCGAATTTATGCGAAGCGGTATGGAGATGAGGAGCTGGGGTGGCAGGAGGATATTCCTTTGTTGCCCGCTAATGAAAGGCGGGCATTGCGGCGGCGGCGGCGGAGTGTGTTTCGGCGTTGTTTTCGAATTTGGGCTCATTGGCAAGCGATCGGTTTAGGGGTGAGCTTTGTCTTTTTGGTTGTGCTGGCTGCCGTGGTGCTGGCACTTATGGTGATCGCTAGTGATTTGGGCTGGGATCGTCCTCAGTTAGGTGCTCAGGTGACGATGATCGCGGTGGCAGCGCTGTTTTTTTGGGGCCTAATTCTAGGGGATGCCCAAACGGAGGTGCTTTTGCAACGCTTACGCCGCGCGACGTTGTGGAAGTGGGCGACGGCGATTGGCTTACCGATGGGTTTGGCTACGGGGTTGGGGCTGTTGTTCTATGGCCAAGATTGGATGTTGAGATTGGTGGGACTGTTGCCTTTCTCGATGGATGGCAGCATTTTCCGAGGGATCGTCATGCCCTTTGCTGCAGGCTTTTCAGGATTCTTTGTTCTGGGCTTATTGCAGTGGCTTTCGGTTTCTCGCCGAGTGAGGCATGCCTACCGCTGGTTGTTGAGTTCTACGTTTGGTGGTGCTGTGAGTGCTGCTATCGGGGCTTTTGGCAGCCGCTTGCTTTCGCAACTGCTGATGAGGCATTGGAATTTAGCTGACGTTCCTGAGATGGAAGTTGCACTAATGGTCGTGATTTGTACGTTCTTAGTTTGGTTTAGTTATCAGGCTATTACTGGGGTAACGATCGCTCGAATGTTGCACCGCCGCCCAAAGGTACGTTTCCGCCATCGTAAACCTTTGCTCAAGGGGCGTGTTCGTAAAAATGCTGCTTAGTGAGTATGTGTTTAGTGCTTTCTGACCTAGATAGCAAGCATCTGAATACTCACTAGTGGGTAACTTTTCCATTGTTAATGTTTCGCCATGGAAGCGCTTCCTTAGTTGCTAGGTTTGTGCCTCCTATTGAGGTTGTTGTTGCTCCGCTTCTGCGTTGCTCGATCACTGAGTCGATATTGGCCAAAATATTCGGATTTCTGTTGAGGACTGGTTGGAGTGTGGGGGTGTCTAGTAATAGAACTTCTACGTCGTCTTTGGCCAGGATATTTGCTGTGGTGGTTTGGCGAGAGAGCAATGCTGATTCCCCAAAGAAGTTGCCCTGGTCGAGGGTGGCGATCGCAACATTAATGCCTTGGCTATTGGGGACAGTCATCTCTACGCGACCTTTCACAAGCATGTGCATGCGGATTTTTGTCTCTCCGATGCGGAGTATGGGTTCCCCCTGGCCAAAGCTGCGTAATTCTGAAGTTCTGGCCAGTAACTCTAGCTCATCCGTTTCTAAGGTGAGGAATAGGGGGAGCGATCGTAGTTTTAAGACGCGTTCAGCCACCAAGTCTTCGAGCGTTGGCTGAGTAATGGGCTGGTGATACACCGTTCGAATCGGAAACGGTATGTTGAGCTTATTGCGTTGGGCAGAGTACCAAACACGGGACATGAAGTCGTCTCGGACTGCCGGGACTTGCTCGTAATCAGCTAGAAATAATCGAACGCGATAACCAATAGAAGAGTCATCATAGGAAATGGTTTGAATGACAGGAGCGGGCTCGGTTAGGACGCCAATGGTCGCAAGTGCTGTTTCTTTGAGAACTTGCTTGACTACGTTGGGTGGATCGTCATAGGAAAAACCGAGATCTACTGGCTCAACGTGGAGACGCTGGGGGCGTCGAAAATTTTGCAGCGTCTGGCCGGCCAAAATTGAGTTGGGAACAATGATCAACTCTTGCTCTCTGGTGATGAGATGTACTGCACGCCAGTTGACTTCAACGATTTTGCCAGTGTCATCACCAACCTGAATCCAATCGCCCACTGCAAAGGGCTGTTCGATCAGCAACGCTAAACCCGAGAAAAGGTTGCCTAGGGCATCTTGGAGAGCCAGACCTAGAACGATAGAACCGACACCTAGCGCGGCAACGACACCACCGAGGTCTGCTCCCCAAACCGTAGAGAGGACGATCGCTGCTCCCAAAGCAACGAGCGCAAACCGAATTAAATCTCGCAGTAGTTTGGGGACATGGGCACGGTTATTTTCATCTCGTTCACGAGCGAGCAGTAGTTGGTTCGCCAGCTGCAAGATGACATGGATGAGTAGCACCCACAGCACAGTTTGAGCGACACGGAGGGGAGTTTGTTCTCCATCTAAGCGAATCACCCGCGAGAGCAGAATGAAAACTGCTAAAGCTGGCATGACTAAATTGCGAACCGCCCTAAGCGTCTGGTGCAGTAAGGGGCGGTGACGAAGCCGCAACATGGCTTCACCCAATGCAATCATTAGCAGGGGATAGATGACGATTAATCCGAGACTCCAAGTCAGGGAGCTATCTTCCAGTAAATGATTTAGAAATGGCATGGAATTGCTCCCCCTTCGGTCTGATTTGAAGTAGGATTATCGCTGCTTAGGGACCAAACCTTGAGATCTTCTTGTAGAGAAGACTGCCGACGTTGCTCATGTGCATTCATGGGCTGGAAGTCATAGGCAGTACCTACGCGTTGATAGACCGATTCTGTGATTTGAATCGCGTTATTGCGTAAGGAATGAATGCGATGGGATGTATTCACGGTGTTACCCCAAATGTCGTAGATGAATTTCTCACTACCGACAACACCTGCGACAACTTCCCCGGTATTGATGCCGATTTGAATCTGCAAGTTTAGATTGTGTGTACGGTTGAATGAGGCTGTACAGCGCAGCATCTCTTGGGCAAAATCCATCATTCGTTTGCTGCTATCTAGGCGGGGGATTGTGAGTCCACAAACTGCCATATAGCTACTGCCCAGGGTCTTTATTTTCTCAATGCCAAATCTTTCTGCTGCTTCGTCAAAGCTGATAACAATTTCATTGAGAAGGCCAATTGTTTCTTGGGGGCTGAAGATCTCAGAAAGACGACTAAAGCCATCTAGATTCGCAAACATTACGGTGACATCACTGAAGGTATCAGCGATGTTTTTCTCGCCTTGACGCATGCGCTTTGCGACATCATCAGGGACAATTGTTGCCAGCAGAGCCCGATTTTCGGCCTCCTTCGCAGTCACCATCTTGTTTTTGCGGCTGATGTTTTTGACTGTGCTGTTGAAAGCTTCTGTGAGATGGCCAAACTCATCTTCAGACTCGACTGGAATTTCGATGTTTGTCTTTCCCTTTTGAATGGCATCAAAGCCTTCGCTAAGTCTGTTGATCGGCCGCAAAAACTGTCTAGCCAGAGCGAGGGCGATGAGTGAGACCCCCAGCATGAGAGCTGCGGTGGTAGCAATAATAATTTGTTCAAATTGCAGAATAGGAGCAAAGGCTTCGTGGGTATCGATATCTGCGAGAATGGCCCACTTTAGGCCGTTGATTTGCAGAGGGCCGTAAGCTGTGAGAACAGACTGACCGCGGTGATCCTCGCGAATTACGGTTCCGCTTTCACCATTTAGAGCATTGTCAACCACTGATGAATTAATGGTTTGAACTAAAATCGATGTGTCGAGGGCTTTAATACGTTTGAGTTGCTCTTCGTCGGTGCCTAGGGATGCTAAATCGGTAAAGTAGCCTTCTGGATCTTCGATGAGAAAACGTGACTGGGAGCGCATGAGGTTATCATCCCCCACTAGATAGGTAGCTCCTGTCTTTCCGAGGCCTTCTAATTCCCAGTCCCCACCACTGGTCATGAGGTCATTTAACCTGTCCACAGGGAGCTGAGCCGCAATGACGCCAGCTAGGGCAGAATCAGTGTAAAGTGGGCTCGCCATGAAGGCTGCTGGGGCTCCATAAGATGCGCGGTAGGGCTCGAAGTCTGTAACGATAACGCCCCCCCTTTCTCGTTTGACTGCAAGCTCAAAAGCTTCTGCGAGGTTGGTCTCTGAAAAGGGACCCTCATTAAGACTGGTTCCAAAGTCAACTTCTTTAAAGGCGGAATAGATTATGTTGCCTTGGGGATCGATTAAAAAAATGTCGTAGAAGCCAAATTGCTCGACTAAATTTTGAAAGTAAGTATGATTCTTAGCGTGAGCTTTGCTGTACTCACTGCCGTCATTGGCTACCAGTAATCGATGCTTTTCGCCTACTTTCTTAGGGTTTTTGGCGATGTAATAGTATTGAAGATATCGATTCGCTTTGCGAAAGGGGCGATAAATATCAAGCGTTGGATCTCCTTCAATATTGATATTGAGGCGAGGAAGGAAGGATTCTAAATAGTATTTATCGATTTCTTGATCCCAAGCCTTGGGAATCTCGACGCCTTGTAATTTATCGTAGGCTGTTTTGAACTCCTGGATTGCTTGGAGCGTGAAAGGGCTCAGGCTGGAGTTTTTAATGCCTGCCTCTAGGGATTCTATATAGGTCTCAACTTGATCACTGCGGGAGGCCCGAAGACTCGTAAGTTGTTTGAATATGCTCTCTTCAAGGGCCTTTTTCCCGCTGCGATAACCTTGGACAGCGATGACTGCACTGGAGCCTAGGCTGACGAGTAGTAGCATAAGCATCAGTTTGGACTGAATGCTGAGACGTTTGAGCATTAGGGATGAATAAGGGGAGAGGTGGATGCGTAACACTCAGGTTGAGGTAGCGGTGCTTTTCTACCTCTCCGCAGCCTGAAGTTGGCCAGAAGCAGGTCGAGAGCAAGGGAAAAAGAGCATTGGCTCAGCGCTGCATCACTCTTCGTTGGAGGGATTGAAAATGCCGGATATTTTTTTGATTCCTTTGCAGTTCAGAGAAAAAGATGTCGCGTTAATTGCAATGAGTGGGTATGGGAAAGCGGTAGAAGTTGCCATCGCTTTGAGCAAGCCATGGTGCAAGGGGGGGGAGTGGATGTTGTGGGAAACGGATTGCTAATAGCGGCGATCGCGTTCCCAGTCAAACAGGGCTTTGTCGGCACACCAGTCGCGGGATCGATCCGGATTGCGCTGCTGCAGCTGCTCAATGAGGCGATTGGCAGCGGGTCGGCCGACAACTTTGATCAGTTTACGTTCGCTTTGAGTTCCACCTTTGAAACCGGCTCTACCACTGCGGGAGCTGCGCTGGAACCAGTTCCAAAGGAGGAGCGCTACAACAATGAGGAAGAGTATGGAGAAACCAGACATGTCAGAGCAGTTCTGTGAAGGAGTAAGGGCAAAGTTCTGCTGATTTTAAGGTAGTGCAATGGCTGGCAATACCGCTATGTCTTGTTTGGGGCTGTACCTGGAAAAAGACGAGCGGCTGGATTATTGGGTCTCAAGTCTGGAGCACTAATATGATTGCTTCCAAGGCAAAGGCCGAGTGATGAAAGATCACTCGGCCTTTGCCTATTCCAGAGCAGGAACTAAACAGTCATGCATACCAATGCTTAGCGCATTTGAGACAGCTGAGTGCCTTGGTAATAATGGCTGAGGATGTCCTGGTAGCTGCTGCCTCGTTGGGCCATACCTTTGGCACCGTATTGGCTCATGCCGATGCCGTGGCCATAGCCGTAGCCGCGCAGGATGAAGTTGCTGGGTGCAGATTGCTTGAGCTGGCTGGTGCCGTTGGTGAGGACTTCAAAGCGGGTGCTTTTGAGACCCAGGGCGTTGCGGACGTCGTTGCCTTTGACGAGGCGATCGCCATTTTGGCCAATGAGTCTAAAGGTTTTGACACGACCATGGGGGCTAGCCTGCTGGGGAACGAGGCCAACAATGGCTCCGAGACTTTCTAGTCCGCCGATGCGGTTGGCTAGCTTGCTCTTGAGCTGATAAGCGCTGAAGCTTTCAGTCCAGCTGTACTTGGGGGAGTCTTGGTCGAAGTCGGGGACGCCGCGCAGGTAAGGGATGGGCTTGGACCAGACGTCTTCAACGTTTTCGGTATGGCCACCGGAGGAAGAGTGGAATACAGCTTCAATGAGGGTGCCGTTGTAGGTGAGAACTTCACCAGCAGTGCCACCGACGGCGCTGCGAGTGGAGTCAGTTTCAGCGGTGACGCCTTTGTAGACCTGGAACTTGGTGGTGTCGCCTAGGTCGTAGAGGGGATTCTTTGAGAGATTTTTTTTGTAGAGCGCATAGCTTCTGGCCGCAACGGACTGGGCCTTGAGTGCATCTGCAGGCCAGCTAGTGGGCATTTCGCTCGCCACGACGCTGTAGAGGTATTCCTCTAGGTCGACGTGATTGATTGCTGTGACGCCGTTACCGCTGGGCGTAATTTGCACTTTCCCCCGATACCAGGTGTCACCAATCCAAACTAAGCCATTCTCTTCTTCGGGCTCGACCCAGATTTGCTGAGCTTCCCAGTTGCCGAAGTCGATGTTGCCCTGGGCATTGACCGAGGCGTTGTTGCCCATCTGGCCCTTGAGGCGACCTAAGGAATTGCCCCTGGCATCCTTAATGACGGCGGTGCTGGAAGCTCCGACCTGGACTGTTGGGCGGTTCTCTTCAATGGCGACGCGTAGTTCTAGGGCTGCCTGGGCCGGTGCGGCAATGAGGAGTAAAGCCAGCACCGTTAGCCAGCGCAGGGGAGTGAAGCGTTGGCCAGGTTTACCTGTTGTGCGGCTGAGGAGTGAGCCGATCATCTGGAGAGAGGATGATGCGGATAGATCAGAAATCATAGAGAGCGTAATAGAAAGTTCTATGGGATGGTGAGCACAACCGAGGCGAGCGTCCGCCTAGTGATGTGGTCCTATGGTTCGAGGACGGGATGCACTAGGAGCAGTTCCGTACCCTTGGGCCAGTCTTTAGGGCGTCATAGTTAGAGACTGGTAGGCTCTCCTGGGAGAGCTGTAATCTCGAAGGCTTCTTCCTGACGTGGCCTAGAGGCTATTGACCCAATACGCTTTACCATCCAGCTAACAGTTGATAGTGAGTAAATTTAGCCCTGCTTCATCTGGCTCCGTTTGGGTGTTAAGCAAAGAAGCACAGCAGAGGACTCTGGGGCAAAATTTTAACAATTGTAAAGCACGATGGGAGAAAGCTAGGGGTATAAGAGTCTGAACATTAGGCCGATATTGCCTTGGGGCGATCGCAATTTCGTCCGTAGGTTTGGGGATTTTTGCTTCATGAGAGACTGTTGATCCCGGTAATTTCCCTTGTTTGAAGAGAATCTTTGTCAAGGTCAACGCTTGCATGAGGCTCATATGACGCGGGGCTTTTGCAGGAAACCCGGCGGGCGAGAGGTCCCGTGGCAAAATAGAACTGCCTAAGCCAAGACAAACTGCTTGTTTCGAGGAATCCGGGGACCATCGCCTGTGCAATTGACCTTTCTAGGGACGAGTTCTGGGGTGCCGACGCGGGCAAGGAATGTCTCGGCGATCGCCCTACGGCTGCCCCAACGGGCGGAGATGTGGCTGTTTGATTGCGGTGAAGGGACCCAGCACCAGTTTTTGCGCAGTGAGTTGCGAGTGGGACAGCTGCGACGGATGTTTATTACCCATATGCATGGGGACCATATTTTTGGTATCCCGGGATTGCTAGCTAGCTGTGGTTTAGCAGGCAGCCTGGAGCGGGTTGATCTTTATGGTCCCCAGGGCTTGAAGGATTATTTGCGGGACTGCACTCGCTATTCAGAAACGCGCTTTTCCTATTCCGTTGAAGTGCAAACGGCTAAGCCGGGTGTCATTTTTGAAGATGATGACTTTTTAGTACGATGTGGTCCGCTGAAGCATCGTATTCCGGCCCAGGGCTATCGCGTTGAAGAGAAGGATAAGCCTGGTCGCTTTGACTTAGCGAAGGCGAAGGCGTTAGGGATTGCGCCGGGACCCGTGTATGGACAGCTTCAAGCTGGCAAGGTGGTGACCCTGGAAGATGGGCGCAAGATTAATGGTACGGAACTCTGTGGTCCGGCTCGACCGGGCCGCAAGTTTACCTACTGTACGGACACGATTTTTTGTGAGGGGGCGGTGGAGTTAGCTCAAGGGGTTGATGTTTTAGTCCATGAGGCAACCTTTGCTCACCAAGATGCGGATCAGGCATTTAAGGCGATGCATTCCACTTCGACGATGGCTGCCCAGGTTGCTTTGGCGGCAGGGGTGAAGCAGTTGATCCTGACCCACTTCAGCCCGCGCTATGCACCGGGGAATACCTTGACCCTGGAGAACCTATTGGCGGAGGCAAGAGCGATTTTCCCCAATACCATTTTGGCCCATGACTTTATGAGCTATGAGATTCCTGCGGTGGGCTAGGTAAATAAGGACTTGGGCAACCACGCATTCCACCAGAACTAGCAGCACCTATTACGCTTCAAGAGTCTGACGAGATGAATTTGCGGACTGAACTTCTCTTCGCTTGAGTTTTGATGATCCTCCCAAAACCTCTGCCTTGGGCACGTCTTGTGACGGCTAGAGCATTGAGATGACTCCGCTAGATGACTGAGGCGATTGCGCTTGCCTTCAACTTTCTCAGTCAAACCTCGTAGGTCGCAAGCTTTGGCCAAAAAATATTCATCTCAATTTCTGAATAAGAGGAAGCACTGAGAAGTAAGTATTTTTTGATTCCAACATGCTGGAGATTGTACGGATGGCGTGGCAAATTGTGAGCAGGCCAGCAGTTCTTCCTGGGACTCCTTGATGGAGCCCGCAGCGACTAGCCGTTTGCCACAGCAGCAATTTTGTTCTCGACTGACTCAGGTGACGATCCTATGCAATCCCATCAGCTTCTCCGCCATCACAATTTTCGTGCTTCTGTTGTTGGAATCCAGGGGCAACCTGGCCATTCTGTACGTAGCCAAACCATTGAACAGCGCACTCCGGCACGGGATGTGCCCCGCAATGTGATGGAAGCATTGGTCGCAGAGGAGATCGATGAGCAGATGCAGCGGCTGTCTGTGCGAGAGCAGAAGACCTTAGAGCGATCGCAGATCATGGGCTATGCCCTCAATCGCCTGCCTGGGCTATATGTCACTAGTGAAAAGGGATGGGAACGTCAGTGGAGTCAGGGCAAGAATAAGTACCAGTGCCAAATTAAAATCGCCGTACGGCAGGGCATTGCAGCGGTGTTGCGAGATCCCTTGAGAGACGTAACTGTTCTGAGTTCCCATCCTCCTGATGTGGCAGAAGCCGCGCTCAACCAGCTACGTCGCTTGCTCATGCGTCAAGAGCTGAGCTGGCACAATCTCGTGTACACCATCCAAATGTTGTTGGTCAATGGTGAAATGGATTTTCCCGATAGTCGTCTGGCCGCTAAGTCTGAGGGAAAATCTATGGAGGAACAAAAAACTAAAGACCGAGCGGAGACTGACGAGGTGAGTTCTACGAGCCCAGCGACCTCGGGGCAGGAGCAGAATGCTGAGATGGAATCAGTACTCAAAAACTTCTTTGATTGGGATTCCCATCCGCTCCATCAGCGGGGCTATTAATTTAGGGCCTTTTTTGATGGGGATTGCCCTTTGAATAGGGCTGAATTGTTTCCTTTTAAAGCCGAAATTTCCTTAGCCACTGAGTCCAAGATCTCAGTAATGATTTAAGGCATATAGAGGTGGGAAAGCATGTCTTTATTAGGGTATAGAACAATCGCTGAAGCTGTCTCATGTTGCTACCCATGCGATCAAAATATTGTTTGCGTGGGTATTCTGGGCACAGCAAACAATCACGTGTGGAGTGATTAATCTTGATTGGGCCTCGGTTTCCCCCCAATACTTTATGTCAGTGACAGTCTGGCTAGACAGATTGGTATTTCCCGTGAGGTGAAATGTTAAGCAATCTTGTATTGGCCGTAATAGCTGTTGTTGATTTTGTTTCTATTTATACGTTGTTTGAAGTAATGGCTACGGTGCCATTCCTATATGAGCGCTGCTGCAATTGCAGCTAAGTCAAGCGCACTACCTAAGTACGGAGTTCATGAGTCATGGTTGCAGGTATGCCCGCAAGTCGCCTAGGGGTGTCTAGTAGTCCCTTGGCACGTCAACAAGCTGAGGCTATTCGCCGCCGCGCATCTAAGCGAGCTGAGGCTGCTGCTAAAGATGCTTCTATGGAGCTGTCGCCTAAAAATGTTATGGAAACCCTCATTGCTGAGGAGATTGACGAGCAGCTTCAGCACCTCTCCGAGAAGCAACTGGCCCAGGTGAAGGTTCCCCAGATTATGGCCTTTGCGCTTAACCGTTTGCCCGCACTCTATGTCACCAGTGAAAAGGGTTGGCGACGTCAGTGGGGAGAAGGCAAGGGCAAGCTGGAAAAAGAAATTAGAACTGCTGTTCGTCACGGTATTGCAGCAGTTCAGCGAGATCCGCTGCGAGCCATGAGTTCCATTGAAGCCCATCCGCCAGATGCAGCAGATGTGGCCATGGGGCAGCTACGTAAGCTGTTGCAAAACCACAACCTGGACTGGCAAAACATTGTGCCGCTGATTCAGAAGCTCTTGGTAGAAGGCAAGATGAACTTCCCCGATAGCTTGGGGGATGCAGAGTTAGAAGCGGCTTTGAATTCTGCTGATGCTGCTGTGGCAAATCCTCGCTCGATGGCTAATGTTTGCAACGATGAGGATGATTTTGATTGGGATTCTGTGCCGATGAACCAGCGCTAGGCAGTTAGATTCTTGCTCGAAGCAGGTCGTGAGGGTTGAGTCTCTTTCGACCCGCTTTGTTCTGAGAAGCTCTTAAATTTTTGCTATGCCAAAACGGCCTGGGGCATGAGAGATGCTTCTTTCCAGTTGTTTAAATCTGCGAGGGCGCGATCGCGGTAAACCCCATAACGCTCCCGCTTATTGCGCACCCTTTTTTCCAAGGGAGGAATGATGCCGAAGTTCGGTGGCATGGGTTGGAAGTGCTTGGGTGAAGCGGAGCTGATGAAGTCAAACAAGGCACCAGACATCATCGTGCCTGGCATGGTCACCAAGGGTTTGCCTTGGACAAATCGAGCGGCATTGGTACCTGCGAGCCAGCCGCCAGCCGCAGCAGCGGTGTAGCCCTCAGTTCCCACCAGTTGGCCAGCAGCAAAAAGGCTTTCGCGACGACGGAACTGGAGGGTGGCATCCAGTAATTCTGGGGTGTTGATAAAGGTGTTGCGGTGCATGACGCCCATGCGAACGAACTCGGCATTTTCTAGGCCGGGAATCATTTGGAAAACGCGCTTTTGCTCGCCCCACTTTAGGTTAGTTTGGAAGCCCACCATGTTCCACAGTTGGCCTGCTTTGTCTTCCTGGCGCAGCTGGACGACGGCGTAGGGGCGTTTACTTTGATTTTCGGGGGCTTTGAAGTCACCATGGCGAGCGTCAAAGAGGCCGACGGGCTTGAGGGGGCCGTAGCGCATGGTTTCAATGCCCCGCCGGGCTTGCTCTTCGATTGGGAGGCAACCCTCAAAGAATTTGGCGCTTTCGATTTCGAAGTCCTTGAGCTCGGCTTGCTCGGCGGCGCAGAGGGCTTCGTAAAAGGCCAGATATTGCTCCTTGTCCATGGGGCAGTTGAGATAGGCGGCTTCACCGCGATCGTAGCGAGAAGCCATAAAGGCAATCTCTTTATCAATGGATTCGCCGACGATGATGGGGCTGGCGGCATCGAAGAAGCTGCAATAGTCTTGGCCGGTGAAGCGTTGGAGATCCTCGGCCAGGTCCGGGCTCGTGAGGGGGCCGGTTGTGAGAACGACGACGGCATCGCTCGGAATGCTGTGAACTTCTTCCCGGCGAAGTTCAATTAGGGGATGGGAGGTGAGGGTTTCAGTGAGGCGCTGGCTGAAGACGGCTCTGTCGACTGCCAATGCTCCACCAGCGGGGACGGAATGCTCATCCGCTTGGCCAATCACGATGGAACCTAGCTGGCGCAGCTCCTCGTGGAGCAAGCCTGCTGCTCGATCCGTGGCCATGGCTCCGAAAGAATTGCTGCAGACCAGCTCTGCAAAATGCTCCGTGTGGTGGGCGGGGCTGCGACGTTCCGGGCGCATTTCGTGGAGGATGACCGCCATGCCTGCTTGGGCAATTTGCCAAGCGGCTTCGGTGCCCGCTAAACCTGCGCCAATGACGTGGATGGGGGCTTGGGAGGTTGAAGTCGCAGCGGTCATGGCAGGTTCTGGAGTGGGGCGGATGTCAGAGTCGGGGTGGTGTCTCTCAAGTTGTAATGGATGAGAGAGAACAAGCTGTGCAACGTTTGCTGTGCAAGCTCAGCAGCTTGTTTGATGGATATAAACGCAATGCGGCGATCGCCCAACTAGGCGATCGCCGCAGCTAACCCAGATTCTAAATGGGATTTGGCAGTAGCCTAGCTATCCTTGCCTAGAGCCTTATTCAGCTGACCCATAGCGGCTTGGAAAATGTTGAAAGCAGCCCAGCTTCCCGCGAGAATAATCGGTGCGAGAACGACAACAATACGCCAATCCATTTGAAAATCCTCTCTGTTATACGTTTAATAAAACGAACATTAATTGACACCTATTCTACAGAAATCAGCGCTGTTCGGTGCAGGAATCTTGTCTGGACATGATGCCTTCAAGAGCATTGCTAGAGCTGGGGAGCTTGGTCGACAAAGCCAAGGTCTGTGCCTTTGCCGCTATGGACTAGGGCTAGCTGGTGGTATTTACGGGCATGTTCGGTGAGTTCTGCTGATTCGGGTTCTGATAGTTGCCGCAGAACTTTGCCTGGAACGCCGACGACCAGCGATCGCGGTGGTACATCTTTGGTGACGACGGCCCCAGCCCCGACGATGCTGCCCGCGCCAATCCTGACGCCATTGAGCACAACTGCCCCAATGCCAATGAGGCTGCCCGCTTCCACATGAGCGGAATGGATCACCGCTCGATGGCCGACGGTCACATCCGCCTCCAGTACGGTGGGTAGTCCGGGGTCACAGTGGAGCACAGCGCCGTCTTGCACATTGCAGCGATCGCCCAGACTAATCTTTTCAAGATCTCCTCGCACCACAGCAGTCGGCCAAATGCTCACCCCTTCACTCACGAGCACTGCCCCCATGACCACAGCGCTAGGTGCGATATAGGCTGCCTTAGAGAGGTCCGGCTGGGGCCAAAGGTTATTGTTGGAACTCATGATGCTGAAGCCTAGGGAAGGTCAAACGGCTGGATCGGCGCGGGAGTGGAATTAAGTCTGAAGATTAAGTCTTAGGAGTTGTCCCAGGGAATCGAGGCCAGGACCCTAGGGCTCCTCTATAATTTATAGATATTACGTGGGTTTTGAGCCTCGTAATCCTTTCCGTCGCTTGGATAGTTTTGCCATGGTCAGTGCGGTCTCCCAGTATCCCATTTATGGCCCAGAGATCTGCTGCCCCCACTGCAATCAGAGCATTCCTGCGTTGACCTTAACGGACTCCTACCTTTGTAGTCGCCATGGGGTGTTTGAGTCGGACCCGGAAACGAAAGAGTTGGTTCATCTTCAGTCCGGCCGTCACTGGCGCCAATGGGAAGATAAATGGTACAGACAGCACACCCACCCCGATGGCATTCGTTTTGAAATTCACGAGGCTTTAGATCGCCTCTATACAGAGGGTTTTCGAGCGACTCAGGTGACCATTGCCCAGCGCTACCGCCAGTTGATTAATGCTTACTTTGAGCGGAGCAGTCCCTTGAAGGGGCAATCTGAGAATGAAGGACCTCGTCTATATGGCTTGCCGGTTCATTTCAGTGCCCCCCCCGAGGAAGAGCCTTGCTGGGCTGTAATTAATTTTGAATTGGATAAGGAGCCTGGTGTACCGGCTCAACAACGATATTTTCGGCTGTTGGATTAATTCAACTCGATTAATTCAGCTGGTGGTTGCTTGCTTCTCTTCTCGCTCACGCTCTCGGTTACGTCATGCACCATGCTTCCATTCGCACTGCGGATATTCATCGGGCCGTTGCTTTCTATGAACGACTGGGGTTTTCCCTGGAGGAGCGATTTACCACAGGTGCGACCTTGGCCTGTTGGATGACAGGGTTAGGAGGTCGGATTGAGCTGATTCAAATTCCCCAGCCCAATCCCACAGCGGATGCTTTTGGGGATGAGCATTACACCGGCTACTACCATCTGTCCTTTGATTTGACGGAGGTGACTGAGAGTTTGCCCGTTTGGTTGGAGCAGCTGCGATCGCGTTTCCTGCCTGAAGATCCACCTGAAGGAGCTAATGCCAATGCGGTGGTAGATCAGAGCGGTGAGGGGTTGCGAGTGCTGTTAGAGCCAGAGCAGCAAATGATTGGAGAAGGGCTTTACGAAGTGGCGTTTATCGCCGATGCGGACGGTCTGCCGTTGGAGTTTATTCGAGTGATCCGTCATGGGCGATAAGGCTAATAATTCCAAATCTCAGAAGCCCTTTGCGGATAACTGGGCTTATATCAAGACGGAGTTGCAATGGTTGGATCGTCTGCTGTTGCTGGCGGTGGGACGGCATAAGCGTGATCGCAAGGAAACGGAACAGGCCAGTCGCAGCCAGCGCGATCGCATCACTCGCCATTGGTGGAAGGGCATTGTTTCTTTAGAAGGCACCCCTCGCTATGACGACATTCGTCCGGCTGCTGAAAGCGAAGCTGCTGGTTTAGGGGGGAGTCAGTCCCGCGCATCCGGGGCTTCGTCCGGGGCGGCTAAGGCTGTGGGTTACCAGAAGCAACTGGAGCGGCGGATCAAGCTCACCCAAGAGCAGGGGGTGTTGCTGGCGTTGCCCGCTTTACGCGATCGCCTCAACCTCACCCTATTTGAGAAGAATCTGGTGTTGCTGGGGTTAGCGCCAGAGGTCAACCGACGCTATGCCCGGCTCTATAGCTATTTACAGGAGAACGAAGCCACCCAGCTGCCCCAGCTAGACTTGGCCCTGAAGTTGCTCTGTCGCAATGATCAGGAATGGCAGGCGGCTCGCATGCGGTTGACTTCTGAATCTCCCCTCGTGGAGGCGGGACTGGTGAATTTTGTCGCGCCGTCGAATCGGCCTTTACTGATGCACAGCATTCAGCTCTCGCCGGGGCTGGTGAACTATGCCTTGGCGAAGCCGGTTCAGCGGGAAGATTTGGACTTGCTGTTGAGGGGGGGCACGGCGTTCTCGGAGTTGACTTTGGCCCAGGTTGCCCAGGCTGAGTCTCCCCTGGCGGGCGAACCTGATGGTTTAGACCTGTCGTCCACTGCATCGCCCCAACGATTGGATCTGGCTGGGGAGGGGGCGCTCGCTCCTGTCGCTCGGGCGAAGGTACCGACGAGTCTGACGCCTAGCCTGGGTTACTTCTCGCCACCGCCTACTTGGGAGCGCTATGAGCCTGAGGCAGATGGAGCCCCTGCTTGGAAGAAGTTTATTGGGGAGCGATCGCTCAAACAGGAGCTACAGCATTTAGCCCATCGTCTCCATAGCATTGCCTTGGATGACCAGCCGGAAGTGTCGGCAGCCCTGGGGAAAGCCCAATTGGCCAATGGCACCTTTGCAATTTTTCATGGTCCTGTGGGCACGGGAAAAACAGCAGCCTCCCGCCTTGTGGCCCAAACCGCCCAGACGCCGCTGATTACGGTGGACTTAAATCAATATCCGGCGGTTCAGCTTGCCCCCCTGGTAGCTGATTTACTGCGTCAGTCTCCTACAGCACTGATGATTGATGGGGCGGAATGCTTACTGGCTGCTCCTGGAAAGCGGGGAGCAGTACCAGCAGACTTGGTCCATCGTTTCTTTGCCCAGCGGCGAAGTCAGCCTTGCCTGACGATGTTTGCAGTGCATTTATTGCCCCTTGTTGCGACCCAGTGGCAACGCCAATGCGATCGCTGTTTTGAATTTCCCTTGCCTAAGGCCAAGGCTCGGGAGCGGCTATGGAAGCAGGCCTTTCCCAAAGGCACTCGCTTTGATAAACGTTTGGATTGGCAGGTGGTGGCGCGGTGGCGTTTGAGCGGCGGCCAGATCCAGGCGATTGCCCATGATGCCCATCTTTACGCCCGCTTGGCCGATCAAAAAACGGTGACTCAAGCCAACCTTGAACGAGCCTGGCGGCATCGCCCCTAGGGATTTGCAGGGGGGGGAGATGGCGATTGAGTTGCGATGGCGATTGAACAGATATTTGGGGGCTGAGTTTTGCTCTGGGGAGTCTCCGTAGTGATGCTCAGCGAAAATCTAAAAATAACCCGATAATATGACACAAATACGGAAAATTGGCCGCAATAGTGGGCATAATAAAGTCAGCAACAAGATTTTGTTGCTCCCAGTTTGAGTCGGATTGCATATACCGTTTTGAAGCGCATCTCGTGGTTGAGAGGCGCTTTTTTATTGCCCGTTAGGACCTGCAACTGTGGGTTGGCTTGGGGCCAATGACTGAGCAGAAAGGGCCGACCTCAAGTCTTGAGATCGGCCCTTGTTTGTCGGGGCGACGATGGCACCTATTTTTGAGCTGATAGGCGATCGCTACAAGCTAAGGTTCTCCTCAAAGAACATCACCGTTTCACTGATATTGGCTTCCACCTCTACGATCTCTGGTTGTTGATCCAGCATGGCTTGAACATCCGGCGGGATGATGGGCTCTAAGGGAGGAGCTTCCAGCTCTAGCGCTGCTTCTGGGGTGACCCAGGGATCTTCTTCTGGGTCCAAGGGGGTTGCTTGGGGGGCGAAGTGGATGGTTGCTGCCGGGAGCACAGCATCATCCGAGACTGGCGCTTCTGTCTCAACTGTCTGACTCCGCTTAGATGCGGTTGCTTCTGAGGCCACCGCTAGACCTAAGCTTTCATCGAGAACTTCGATGGGAGATTCTTTCAGGCCGCTGGCAAGGTCCAGGAATTCCTGGGATTCAATGCGATCGCTAATGAGCGGTTCTGCGGCCTGGACATGGGCCATTGCTGCAAGTTGGACAATCTCAGGCGTGTGCTGGAAAGGCTGACCGGGCTTAACAGCTGCGGTTGTGGGCTCGGTTTCCACGGCCATTTCTAGGGGGAGAGCCTGGAGTTCTTGGGGAATGAAGGGTTGCACTGTCAGCAGGCTGCTGTTGATGTTGCCAATCACTTCGAGATCCGAACTTTCCACGGCTGAGATAGACTCTTCCGCGTCTACAGGGCTCACGCTTTCTTCTCTAGCTGGCTCGCTGTCGGCGATGTCCTCTGTCGAGGCAGCAACAGCATTAGCCTCTGGTTGAGGGCTCTTGGGCGAATTTGCGCTGGCTAAGGCGGAGGCTGTTTCTACCGAGGTAGCGATGACTGAGGCTTCTAGAGCCATGGCGATCGCTTCGGTTTCCAGTGCCTCCGTGGCAGTGGCTAAGCTCACGCTAGGTTCGCTGGCAACGCTGGGGTTCGCAATCGATGTCGCTAAGGCAAATTCCTCAGGTGTCATGGCTAAACGTTCCCAAGCAGGCTCAGATTCTGTCTCTAGAGCTAGAGGGCGGTCTAGCCCCAGTGCAACTTCGATTGCATCTGAGTCAGAGATTTGAGGGGAGGCCTGATTTTTAGCTCGGTTCAATTCTCCCTTAAAGTCCACATCGTTCAGACCGATGTCTTCGGTCGTTGTGATGGCGACCGTGGCATTGGCCGCGATGGCGTCGGCGAGGATGACTTCTTCGGCAACCGTTTCGGCCAGTAGGTTCTCCAGACCGCTGCGGCCTAGTTCTAACTGGAGGGGCTGGCGGTTGAAGCTGCTGCCTTCTAAGGGGCTGGATTGATTGAGGAGGGCGATCGCCCAGCCATCCTCAGCATCGATAATATTGCGGGTTGCATTCCTGGAGGCATTTTCAGCCCAGGCTAAATCAATTTCCTGGAGCATCGACGGCTGCTGCTCTTGGTAGAGCAGCGCTTGCTTAACTGCATTGAAGCGGCGGGCTTGGTCGCGACGAATGTAGTACTCGGTGTTGCCTAATCCTGGGGCAGCCCAGCGGTTCTCCACCGGGTCCCAGTAGGACCAAGTGCGAGCTCGAATAATTTGCTCATCGGGGTCGCTGACCGTTTCCTTCATTTGGGCCAAGCGGTCCACATAACCCCAGGCATCTAGACCGGCCAATTCACTTTGGGTTGCGAGGTCTAGGCCATTGATCAGTTCCAAGGTCGTGAGCTCCATGCCATGGCCCTTGGCCTGGGCTTGGAGCAGGTCATGGAAACGACGCAGTTTGACTAGCTGGCGCTGGTCTGCAATGTCAGGTAGCGCCTTTTCGGCTGCTGCCAATCGCCTGGAATCATTATTTGCTTGGTCGAGAACCCCAGCTGTTTCCTGATGGGATAAGTGTTGAAAGCTAAAGCTGCCAAAGTTATTAGCCCCATTACCTGGATCCCGGTGCCAGTAATAGGCCGGATTCATCGAGCCATCCAGTTGCCGGGTGCCTTCCGCATTGCCGATCACAACGGCGAGGGGAGAATTAGAGCCCTGCTCCCACCACTCCATGGGAATGGGCGTTGAGCCTTGGAAAATAAACGCAGATGGGAGCGTTAGATCTTGGAAACGAAAGGGAGCAGCCTTGGGCTGGTCGCCTTGAAAGCCTGGCAGCTTGATAAAAGCTAAGTTCGGCGCTGAAGAAACCTCTTCAGCTGTCGCGAAACCCTGAGTCGATGTGGCGAATAACACCGCAAAGCCTACAGCCAGTTTCATTGAATGCATCAAACGAACGACCTCCTAAACCGCTAGTGAGCGGCTTACATCAGAGAAAACTCTCTACTCGGCTGCTTATGGGGCACAAAAGGCCCGAGGTCCTCACACCGAAGCCGAAATAAAGCAATGCAGAGAGCGCACCAACGCCTTGCAATAAATGCGTGTAATTCACCCGGAGTTTTAGCGTTTGTGCTGTCGGAGCCTTACCCCTGACAAAGGGTATGTTCTTGAAAGCACAAGCAACTTGCGTGGTGCAATGAACCTTCATATTTTGACAGAAAATGTTTAGATTTCAAAATTGGCTCGTAAAACCTTGCTGGTCAAAGACTCTGGGAATATTTGGATTTTAAATTCTGAATTTAGAACGATTTTCTTTTCTCTAAAAACATCATTTTTTGCGTGTTAATGAAAAATACAGAGTTTGCATATCGAGATTGTTGTGATTTTTCTGCGTAAAAATACTTAAATTAATTGTGTCCCGAATTGGCTTTTTGTGGAGGAAAGGGCTGTCTCTCGCCCAATAGGCTTGGCCTTGCGCTGGAAAAAGCCTTTGCATAGAAGGCTTTTCACGATTTGGCTTGAGTGATGAGCTTGGCTGATGCGAGTGGCGAATTTAGCAAGGCTTGAGAAAGATTGATTGGGGGCTTCGTCTTAAATGACTTGGCGTTGCGCTTGGCTTCGTAATGGCTTGGGAAGATAAACTAACTCTCTAAATAAAGAGAAATAGCGAGCCTCAGTGGAAGGAACTGTTGCTTCACTAAGCTCAGAAAACGTGATGATTTTGTGAGTGATTGCTCATTGATGGAATGGCTTTTCTGGGGAGAGGTTGCAACCCAAAGACTCTTGCAGCGGTATTCGAAGTTTGCGTTGGCACTCAGCAATTCTCCCCAGCCCAGGCTTAGGGAGGTTTAAGGAGACTTTTGTTGGCTATGCATCTGTTGCTTGCCAGGTTTATTCCTGAGCATTGGCAGCGGCATCGTCAAAGAGTTGAGGGTCGAGGTAATTTAAGCGAGCTGCGGGACTGAGGGCAGCCAGAATTTGCTGGCCATAGCTGCGGTGAATGATGCGAGTGTCGAATAGGCCGACGATTCCCTGGGATTCTCTTACGGGGGCGATCGCCCGTTGCAAGTCTCGCAAACATTGGGGCAGCAGGTACTGACGGAACCAATCCTGGCGACGGGCTCGGTAGAAGGCGACGCGCCCGGCCACTAAGGGATGCTCCAAGCTAGGGAAAGGCAGGGTCGCCATCAGGAGTAGCCCTGGAATGGGGAGTACGCCCTGATGGGTTTGCCAAAACTCCCAGCCACTGACCAGGATGCTGTTGCTATCCAGGCAGGTTTGTTCGACTTGGACACGGGAGCCAAACTCAGCAGCGAGGATGGCGCTAATTTGGCCTTTGAGAGGAAGATCGTTAATCAGGAGGACAACCGGGCCGTTGCTGCCTTGGCTGCTCGCCTGACGCAGGGTTAGCAGGCGGCGAAGTTCGGTCAGTAATGCTCTCTGGTAGCGAGCGGTATTGGGCAGCGGGATATTTTCGGGAATGTAGAGCTGAATTTCAGAGGTCTGTCGATTGGGGGAGAATTGGATGCAGGTGAGATCGCCTAGGCCCATCTCCTTTCGGTAACGGGGAGCTTCAGCTTCCGGGTCCATCGCTTCACCAATCAGCACCATAGGCTGACGCTCCCAGAGTGGTGCGGCCAAGGTTGGGATGTCTAGGGGCTGGCTGTGGAGCTGGAATTGACCCTGGGGCCTGGCGATGTCAGTCCAAAGCAAATGGTCCTGCTGGCTGAGCTGTTGCTGGAAGTGGTTGTGGAATTGTTGCCATGCTGCCGGGAGATCTTGACCTGCTAGGCAGTCGAATAGGTGAGCCAATGGCTGGGTCTCGGTCTCGTCCAGTAGGTTGCAGCTATAGGGATTGGCTGGGCGCTGGAAGAGGCTGTGAGTGAGCTGGACGCGGGTTTCGCGGATAACATCATTGTGGAGGGGGCAGGCCAGCATTAGCTGGTCCCAGTCCCCTGGGGCGAGGGTTTGGGTGAGCTGTTGGCGGAGCCAGAGACCGAGGTCGTCGGCTCCTTCAATGACGGTGGGGATGCCTTCGGGGAAATGGCCGAGGTTGTGGAGGCGATCGCCCAACCAGGCTTCCGGTGTGGTCATCAACAGGCCCCGGAAATCATCGTTTGGCCAGCGATCTCCTTGGTGAATTGATTTTGGCGTAGGCATCCAACGGCGCAATCGGGGCAGCTCCACGCTGAGGAGTCGCTGTTGCACGGATATGGGTGCTACGAGGATTGCAGGCTCGTGCCACAGCAGTAAAGGAGTCAGATAGCCCAGGCGGTAGCTGCGATAACTGCGAGTCGGCACGGCCTGGATCAAAGCGCTACGGCCGAGGCGAAGTGCTCTCGCCACTAGGCGAGCCAAGGTGAGGTGATGGGGCCACTGGGATTCTCCCTGTTCTCGCAGGAAGGCGCGTAGCTGCTGGTGGACTTCGACTTCAATCACGGGCTGTGACGGTGGGGGCTGGTATCTGGGAGGCTACTGGTTGTGATGGCTGGCAGTGGATTTTAGCTTGGGGGGATGGTGTTTGAAGCGCGATCGCCTGAACTTTTCATTATGCAGTGGATTGCAGGCTTGGTTGATAGAGAGATCTCCGGGAAAACTTTCCGCCGTTTGTGGCAGTTAACGGGGGCCGAGGGCGGGAATTCTTAGTAAGGATCCCTTTCCCTTAGCAATACCTTGAAGGTTGGTGGTCATGACTGCTTGCCTGTGGTTTTTAGCCTGCCACTTTCTGATTTCCCTATGACTTTGTCTATTGCTCGGAATGTTGCCATTGCTCGGCCTCGTCTATCCTTTGCCCGCGCTTTCCTGGTGCGAGGTTTGAGTAGCCTTACCTTTGCTTTACTCCTGAGCAGTTGTGGAAATTTGCCCTGGAGTACAGATGCTTCTTTGCGTCCTATTGCTCGGCGTCGCGCAGTGCCGACCAGTCAGCGTCAAGAGGCTCGTATGGCACGCCCCACTGCGTTGGGGAGTGCTCCTGTGGTGGATTATGGCGTCTACAAGCAAATTAATGCTGGCATGGAGCTCGCGGAGGTTCAGGCGCTATTGGGCGAGGGGCGACGCCATGAAGTAGGTGCTGAAAAAAATGCTTTAGCTGAGGGAGAACCCGAGGATGCGGGGCTGTTTTGGCGCTGGACTCATCCCAGTGGTGTCTATAACGTTCATGTGCGTTTGATAGCAGGTTCGCAGCCAGAAACCTTCTTGATTCAGTCGAAATGGCTGACTTACAATCCTCCTGAATAGGGGCATGTGTCTGATGGGCTGATCAATTGATGGAAGTTGCCACCGAGAAAAGAGGGAGCCAAATATTTGGCTCCCTCTTTTCTCGGTGGAGATTGAGACTGGATAGTCAACCTAACCCCAATCGTTAAAACGGTTGTTGGCCAGATTGCCTAAACTTCAAGCTGATAGAAGCCTCGCAGGAATCCTAAAGCTTCTTCTCCGCGAATTCGCGAAGCCCGACGAGCTTCACTGGGCAGTCCTGCTGAGCGGGTGATAGTGCCGGAAATATTGACGATGCGTTTGCCAAATTGAGGATGCTGGTGGAGTGTCACCATTTCACCGCTGGAGTTTTGCAGCATCACCTGCATGGGCGAATCGAAGAAGCTCTGGCTGGGGTTACTGCTGGGCATCTTGACCGGCTTTAACTGGTTTATGAGGGGTTTGAGCTGATTGCTGGTTTGCTCCACAGCCTTTTGTTCCGCGACGGTGAGCTTGCTTTCTAGGGCCTGGAGGGTTTCTAAGAGCTTTTGGATGTTGTAGTGGGCGCTTTTGACTTCTTTGAAAGGGTGTACGACGAGGTAGGCCAAGGCGAGTAAGTCTGTTTCCTTTTCCAGAACAAAGTTGAGGGTGGTGCGTCGCTGGTCAATGTCGAAGCTCGGCGGATGTTGAAACAGGGGAAACTTGCGGGCGACCTGGTGGTAGAAGCTGGCGAGAACAAAGTGATCGTGATGGTCCAGGGCGGAGTCGATAGTGAGCTGGACGCGGGGGCGGGCGGGACGAAAGAACTGCTGGGCTTGCTGGGAGTTGCTAAAGCGGTGTATTTGGGCACGATCGCCCCCAGGACTCAAATCGACCCATTCACAAACGAGCTCTTCGGTCTGTAGGCCAAAGCGAGGTGTCTCATATAGCTTGGCTCCAGTCAGCGTGGCCTGGGAGAGGTCGGCTCCCACCCAATGGACTCGACTGAGGCAGGCCTGGGTGAGGTCTGCATGGACCAGGCTGGTATTGGTCAAGATGGCATTGCTCAGATCGGCTCCCATGAGATTGGCACCGCTGAGCTTGGCATCGCTGAGGTCTGCCCAGCGTAGGTTGGTGCCGCTGAGATCAACCCAACGCAGATTTGCGCCGCTGAGGTTGGCTCCGCTGAGATTAGCCCGCTGGAAATTGGCATGCTGCATTTCCGCAAAGCGAAGGTCTGCACCGCTGAGGACAGCCTGGGAAAAGTCTGCGCCTTTGAGGTTGGCATGTTCCAGATTGGTGGCAATTAAGGAGGCTCGACGGCAGTCCGTGCCTTCCAGCTGAGCCCAGGCCAGACAGGCCTGTTTCATTTGGGCTTCTTGCAGGTTGGCTCCGTTAAGCTGGGCGCGCTGGAGGTCGGCCCGCTTAAACCAAGATTTGGCCAGTTGGGCTTCGGTGAGGCGGGCTTGGGCCAGCTTGCTGCTGCTGAAGTTCGTTTTGGTGAGTTGGGCCTGTTGAAGCTGAGCTTTCGTAAAGTCTGAGCCTTTGAAGTCAGCGCCGTTGAAATGGCGTCCCTGCCAGCGGACACCCCTCAGGTGGGATTTGTGAAAGGTGCGATCGCCGCCTGCATAGAGCAACGGAACGCGATCGGAATCCATGACCTGCTGGGTCGTCTCCATAGCTGTGCCTCACACTGACTGACTCACGACAAGGGCTAAACGGTTTGCACGAACGGGTCTTCGCGGTAGGTACCGTTTAGAGTGACTGTTGGCCCTAGCCTTCCTCGTTTAAGGCCTTGGCTGAGGGCTCCCTCTGGGATCAGAATGCCCTCTGGGGGGCTTGGCCTCACAGGGCAGCTGTTCCTAGCTAGGAGAGTCAGCTCTAGATGTTTTGATTCCGCTGGGCTATAACGCCATGGTTATGCTGCCTGGAATGACTGATGCAGTCCTGATTTGAGTCCTATGGCATGGGGCTGGAACGTTGGAATTGGGAGCTTGGGCTCTTGGAAGGATTACGCTGCTATGGGGCGGCTGCGGTTTTGGATTTACAAGTAGCTGCCAGACCCTAGTTCTGATTACGGAATTTTGTGATGGTAATGGGTGATTCTGATGCATCAATGGGGACTGCTGGCTCGGTTGCTGAGCTGACAGTGGGCATTGTGGGCTTGGGGTTAATTGGCGGGTCTCTGGGGCTGGATCTGCGACGACGAGGCTATCGAGTCTTGGGAGTGAGTCGCAAGGCTGCGACCTGCGATCGCGCTGTGGCCCGAGGCGCTGCAGATCAGGCTTCTGTTGAGCTGTCTAGCCTCGCCCCGGCTGATGTCATCATCCTTTGCACGCCCCTGAACGTTTTGGGCAAGACGGTGGAACAACTCCGTCCTCACCTGAAGCCGGAGACGGTGCTAACGGATGTGGGTTCGGTCAAAGGCCCCATCGTCCAAGAAATTGAGCCTCTCTGGCCTAACTTTGTCGGTGGCCATCCCATGGCTGGAACGACGGAGCAGGGGATTGAGGCGGCGCTGCTGGATTTGTTTCAAGACCGTCCCTATGTGCTGACGCCCACAGCACAAACCCCGGCTGGGGCAGTGGAGCGGGTTAAGGAACTGGCGATCGCTCTGGGTTCAAAAACCTACATCTGCGCACCGGAGGAACATGACCGAGCTGTGGCTTGGATTTCCCATTTGCCGGTGATGGTGAGTACCAGTTTGTTCCAGGCCTGCCGTCGGGAGGAAACCCCAGCGGTACGAAAGTTGGCTCAACAGCTTGCCAGTTCGGGCTTTCGAGATACCAGTCGGGTGGGCGGTGGCAATCCTGAGCTGGGTCTACTGATGGCTCGCTATAACCGAGAGGCGCTATTGGCTAGTTTGACGAGCTACCGCGAGAGCCTGGGCCAGGTGATGGCTTTGATTGAGGCGGAGGACTGGGATGGAGTGGAGGCCACCCTGCGCCAGGGCTCAGAGGATCGCCCGCTTTTTCTCTGATGCGTCACGATGAACTTGGTCGTTAGTTGTCGTCCAAGGGCGATCGCCCAGGACGGTCAGGGAATACTTTGTAAGTAAGGAATAAAAGCTTTCCTAGAGATAGCGCTTCAATGCCTCACTTGGCTTTCCTCAGCGATGGTTGAGAACCCCCGTGAATACGGGTTCATAGAACCTTGTCCTTTTACGGAATTTATATGTTACTTTGAGCACTCAATTGCCCCGGCTACGCTGCATTACGCCTTTGGGATAACCTTTGGGAGCAGCGCTTCTCGGAGCAGATTCTATAGAAAAGCCATTTGGCGCTCTCGAATAAAATCAGTCTCCGTTACCCTTGAGGGTAGAAATTACTGCTTCATTCAGCGGCTTTATTGCTCGAATTAATCGCTCTTAAAGGGTGACCTTGCCTAAGTGGATCTTTAAAACTGCCTGACTCGGTCCCAATGACTTCCTCGCCCTGTGGTGTTTCCTGAGCCTCCATGACCCTCAATCAGCCCCCAAAATCTAAGTCTGTGCGGCGGTCTTCTGGACCAGTGCCTACGGGAGCAAAGCCTAGCTTTAGCAAGGCTGTGGGTCGTCAGCCCATGGGGCGCAAGCCGAGCGCTCGCCCCACGGTCAAAGCTCCGAAAGCCACTGCTCAGCCGAGTCCTCGCTCTGCTCCAACTCAAGTTGCCTCTCCACCAGCCCAGCGTCGCAAGGGGTTTAATGGTCCGACTTGGCTGACGAGGGTTTTAGTTAGCTGGCAACTTTGGATTTTCCTGGCCATGGGCGGTGTGACTGCTTCGGGGGCCTTGGCTTTTATGTCACTGGTGCGATTACCCCAAGCATTGGAATGTCCTCGGGTTTTTTGGCCGTTGGCTTCGGCTTCTTTGCGGGTGTACTGCGCCCAGGCTGCTGCCGATGATAAGGACCATCGGGGATTGCTTGATGCGATCGTGCTGGTGGATTCCTTGCCCTCGGATCACCCCCTGCGGCCCATGGTGGATCGCAATATTCGCCGCTGGTCTACTGAGCTGATGGATGTGGCTGAGGAGCTGTTCCAAGACGGTCAGCTAGATGATGCTTTAGAAACGGCGGAGCGCATTCCCTACGATCGCTTGGAATGCACTGACAGCGAATGTCCCGAGGACTTTATGAAGCGCCGTAGTAAGCGCTGGAAGACCACTTGGGAGAAGGCAGAAAAGATTTTCTCCGATTCGGAAAAAGCGCTGATCAATCAGAAGTGGAGTAAAGCGGCTGAAGTGGCTGCTCTGCTACTTTCTGTGGATAACCGCTATTGGCGAACTACGAAGTACGAAGAGATTAGCGCCCAGGTCCAAGAGGTTCGCGGCACTAATAGTGTTTTAGCTAAGGCAAAAGCACTGGCGGATAAGGGGGATGCCAATAGCGTGATCGAGGCTGTCAGGCTGGCGGGCTCGGTGTCTCCTAAGAGCCGGGTTTATCCCATTGCGAAGGGAGCTCTGGCCCGTTACGGTCAGCAGTTGATGACTCTGGCTGAAAAGTCTCTCGAAGCAAAGGATCTGAGTAAGACCCTAAATATTCTCGATAACGTTCCGAAGCAGGCCAATTTGGACAAAGAGGTCAGGGATTTCCGCACGATTTCCCGAGCTCAGTCCCGCACCTGGACAGGCAGAGTATCGGATATTCAATCTGCTATCTCTGACGTTCGTAAGATTGGTGTGGAGCGGCCTTATTACACTAAGGCTCAGGCGTTGATTACCCGCTGGCAAACGGCGATTAAAGATCTTGCTCGCTTACAAAAGGCTGAGCAAATTGCAGCGAAGGGCAATGTGCCAAGCTTGGTCGCTGCGATTTCTGAGGCTTCCCTGATTCCTGAGAATAACCCTCGCTATGACGATGCGCAGGCGATGATCAGTAATTGGACGTCAACGATTCAGACCCAGGAAGATCAGCCCATCCTGGACCGAGCTGAGCAGTTGGCTCAGTCCGCAACGGCGGAGGGGTATCAGGCCGCAATTTCTGAGGCGAATCGTATTGGTCGAGGTCGTGCGCTCTATGACAGTGCCCAGTCGCGGGCGGCGGACTGGCGTGAGAAGCTGCAATGGCTTCAAGATCAACCTTTCTTGGCCCAAGCCCGTGCTTTGGCGGCTTCGGGGAATTTACCTGGGGCGATCGCCGCTGCCCAGCAGATTGGTTCGGGGCGCTTGCTTTATAGCGAAGCCCAAGATGCCATTGGCGGTTGGCAGGGCCAGGTAGATTCAGAGAATAGCCTGATAGCAGCTCGAAGCTATGCCCAGGATGGCTGGAATCCTAGCTCTCTGTTGCAGGCGATTGAAACGGCTGATCGTGTGCCCGTCAATAGCAGCTTGCGCTATGACGCGAATTTGGAGATTGCCACTTGGAGTAATCGTTTGCTGCAAATCGCCATTGACCAGGCCAATGTAGATGTCTATGGGGCGATTGAGACGGCGCGCATGGTGCCTTCTTGGACGGATGCCTATGGTGCGGCCCAAGCCCGTATTGATAGTTGGCAGGTGCTGCTTCAGCCTGCGCCCGAGCCTTACTATGAGCCGGAGCCATACTACGAGCCCGAGCCTTACTATGAGCCGGAGCCATACTATGAGCCTGCTCCAGAACCGGCTTTCATTCCAGCCCCCCAAACTGAAGCAGAATACGTTGCTCCGGAGCCAGAGCCGGAGTATTTTGAGCCCGTAGATGAGTCGGCAGAGCCGCCAGAGCCACCCCCACTGCCTTCTGAAGATTTATTGCCCTAGAGCTAAAAATTTGGTGGCTTTTTCTTGGGACGATAGAGGCTAGGAGAGCAGGATGTGGGATTTTCCAATGCTTATCCCCTGCCGTTGGCGGAAATGATTGATGGGTTTCCGCAAAATCAGTTTAGCGGCAGCTTTGGTCGATTTGGCGGACAGCGGTAAGGGCGCTGTAGCTGACGCCAGCGGTCCCTTCCCCAGGGTGAGTTGAGTCGCCGACGAGCCAGAGATTTTTGAGTGGCGTGCGGGTGGCGAAGCCGAAGGGGCCAAAGGTGGGGATGCGTTGACCCACGCCGCCGACGATGCCGCGCTCCCTCGCCGTGTATTTGTGAAAGGTTCGGGGGGTGGCGGTTTCGCAGATGACGATGTGTTCGGGGCGGAGGTCGAAGTAGCTGCCGAGGCGGGCGATCGCCCCGACCGTAAACTCCCGCTTCAAAGTCTCATAATCCGCTTCACTGCCGCTCCACCAACGCCCCACATCGGTAAAGGATGAGGCAATGATGGTAGCCTTACCCTCCGGTGCGCGGCCATCGCCAGGATGACTTACGGAGACGAAGAGAGAGTTGTTTTCGGCGATGGGGCCGTCGTAGTCGTAGAGAAATTGCAGATGGGGCGGGCAGTCCTGGGGCACTGCGGCTTGGTCCACTCCGAGGTAGATGACGAAGGCCCCGGAGCCATCGGGGAGTTGTTTGATGCGATCGCCATATCCCTTCACCAACGGCTCAGCTTTCGCAGCGGGGTCGATGAGGTTGGCGATGTCTTGGGCCGTGACATTGGCGACGACATGGTCGGCGGGTTCGGTGAAGGTTCTGCCTCGTTTGCCTTTGCCCCCGCGAATGAGCTTGACCGTGACGGATTCAGGACGTTTGCCCCGACGTTTACCATTGCTGTGAATGGCTTCCACTTTGTGGCCCATGTAGAGTTCGCCGCCGTGGGCTTGGAGGGCCGTGACGAGGCGATCGCTCAAGACCTGCATGCTGCCTTCCAGGTGAAATAACCCTTGGGGCTCCTGGGAAACGGCCAGAGCGGTGGCGGCGTAGAGCAGGGCGGTATCCTCTGCGGTGACCTGGGAGTAGAGCTTGAGCTGCATATCCAGGAATGTGCGCAGCCGCAAATCTTGGTCTAGATCGAATAGGCGCAGGGCATCCCCCACGGTGGAGAAGGTGTAGGGAACGGTGATCAGGGTGGCAGGTCGCAGGGCTTTGGCGAGCTGGAGCAGATCCCAGGGGCTGCGAGGCGGTAGGACTGGATCGCGACCCTGAAAGTCCCAGCTGGCTGCGAAGAGTTGGGCCAGGAGATTCCAGAAGGGCTCACTGCCGGGAAACTGACGCGATCGCTCTGCCTTCCACTGTTCCAAATTGCGCCAGACGGAAATGGGCTCACTTTCCCCTGGCAAAAACACGGCGCAGGCTGGATCGCAGGGGCGAGATTCGGGTAGGTCAATGCCTAATTCTTGGAAAATCCGCTGGTGAATGCCGCCGGGCTCTAGCCCCGCGACCTGGGTGGCACCCACATCAAAGGTAAAGCCCCGGCGCTTAAAGGTTGATGCGCAGCCACCGGGGACGATCGCTTGGTCATAGACCTTGACGCCATAGCCTCGTTTGGCCAGCAATGCGGCGGCGGTAAGTCCACCAATGCCAGCACCGATGACAACAACGCGGGGAGAAGAGGCCATAGAGACTTTACATTCGTTCACAATCTCCCCATTGTAGGCGCTCTCTTCTGGGCAGGGAACGGAAATAGGAGAGATAGGCGGTTTCGAACTGGTGATTGAGTCTGTGCTGGGGGTGTTGTTTAGGGTCGGGCCAAATGGCGAGTTTCGGATTGGTGAAGGCGAGTGGCAAAATAGCGAAGCCAACTGAAGCTTTGACAGGATTTTCCATGCAAGGGCCAAATTCCGGCGACCATGACCCATCAGAGGATTCTGGTAATGGGCCGGGCCGTTCGGATGGGAATCACAATAATGGCAATGGGACTCCCCTGAATGGCAACGGGAATGGGAATGGCAACGGAAATGGCCGCGCCAAACTGCCTCGGGATTTGGAGTCGATCCGCCGAGGAGAAAACCATCAGCCGCCCATAATATCTGCCTCGGACGCACATTCCACAGAGACGGAGCTAAGCCAAGGCGCAGGTCGGGGAGTGGGAGAACGCTTCTCTAGGCGATCGCCCTCTCCTCTCAGATCTTCGGCTTTATTGCTATTGTTCTGGCTCGTGAGCGCAGCGGTGGATCGCTTCTGGTTGTTGCTCGACAACCGCATGCCAGCTTGGGACCAAGCGGACTACCTCAATGGGGCGATGAACTATTGGGCGCTGTGGAATCAAGCAGGGCTCCAAGCTGCAGAACGCTTCAGTCCGGACTGGTGGACTCAGTTTTGGCAATTGGCCCCTAAGATTCCGCCCCTGACCTACCTAGCGACCCTGCCCTTTTTCCAAATTTGGTCACCCAATGCTGATACGGCATTGCTGGTGCAGTTGCTGTTTAGCGCCATTTTGCTCGTTTCGGTTTACGGCTTAGCTCGCTGTATTTTCCCGCGCCCGGTCAGCTCCAGAGTAGGACTTTGGGCTGCCGCAATTTGTGCTGTCTTGCCGGGGTTGGCGCGGTTGCGGTTGGACTATTTGCTGGATTATCCCCTGGCGGCGATCGTCACCTTTGCCTGGTGGATGATGACCCTGTGGCATGGCAGTCGTCAGGGTTGGAAGAGTGGGACTGGCTGGTTGGGAGCGATCGCCACTGGAGTGGCTCTAGCCCTGGCCATCTTGGTGAAGCAAACGGCGGCGTTATTCCTCATCATTCCGCTGCTTTGGGTTTTTTTGACGGCTCTACTTCGGTTGCGCTGGTCCAGACTCTTTCAAGGTGCCTTGGCACTGGTGATTACGGGACTGATGCTGCGACCCTGGATTGCGCCCAACTGGCTGTTGATCTTGTCTTCTAGCAAACGAGCCACGGTGGATTCTGCGATTAAGGAGGGTGATCCCTCCCTGTTAAGTCCCGAGGCTTGGCTCTACTACCTCAAGCAGTTGCCCAGTCAGCTCTCCTGGCCAATGCTGATCGCCCCTGGGGTTGGGCTGCTGATTTATATGCTGCTACGCAAGCGAGGCACCCGCAAGGCTTCAGCAGCCAATGTTCCCTACGCTTTTAATCGTGAGAAGAGCTTGGTGACTGGGCCGAGCGCAGAGCGGCGCTCCCTCACCCTCATTTGGCCTTGGGTTTTTATCTTGGGAGCCTACCTCCTGGCCAGCCTCAATCCCAATAAAGATGCGCGCTATGGTTTGGCCTATTTGCCGGTGCTGTCTCTACTTTTGGCGCGAGGGATGACCTTTTATCCACCTCGGTTGCGCTGGCTGCCTCGGGGGGCAATTGGACTTTCAGCGTTGATGTTGCTAGTCAATTTATTTCCCCTACCCATTCTCTCCAGCCGCCCCCAAGCCCAAACAGCGCTCCAGGCCGTCAGCTCCACAACGGCCTATCCCCCAGCAGTGGGCGTTCAATGGCCCCACAGGGAGATCATTCAGACCATGGTCCAGGCGGAGCCCTACTTGCAAAATACCCTCGGGGTTTTGCCCTCAACGCCGTCGATCAACCAGCACAACATTAGTTTTTTCGGTGCCCAGCAGGATTTCCACGTCTTTGGTCGTCAGGTAGGTGTCCGGGAGGAGCAGGTGCCCCAGGATGTGCGATCGCTCAATTGGTTCTTGACCAAAACGGGAGACCAGGGCTCTATTCCTCCATCCCAACCCCTTATTACTCAGCAGGTGGAAGGCGGGGGGGATTTCATCTTGACCGGTCAGTGGCCCCATCCTGATGGGGGAGATCTAAAGCTGTTCCATCGCAAGCAGCCCTGGATTTCTGTAGAGCCAAGCAGTCGCGCCAACAATCAAAACAGCGATCAGATGAAGCTCGTAGATGTTGAGCTGCCCCGGACTGCACCACCGAATCAACCCTTAGCAGTGACCTATCGCTGGGTCGGGCCGATTGATGCATTACAGAATTCCGTGGCGGTTTTGACCTGGGAGCCACTGCAAAATGATGCCAAGGACGAAACGGCTTCTCAGCAGCGACTGGAGACTCCGAGCTTGGTCGCCCAGGCCCAACCGTTGGATGAGCTCAATTCTGTCCCTCGTCAGGTGGGAGCTACTGTTCCTGATCTCGCGCTGACTCAGGATGCAGCTTTAGCAGCAACTGATGAATCTGGTGTGGATGTCGAGGGCGGTGAAACGGAGGAAACCAGGGATGCTGTCGAAGGCTTACTTCGCGATTCCGCAGGAAGCTTGCTTCGCAATCGCTGGTTCCACGATCACACGCCAGGTATGGGCTTTCTCCTCGCCCCTGGTACTACCGAGAATAATCCAGAGGCAGTGAAGCAAGATGGCACCAGGGTTGTGCAACTGCGAGAGCATTTGGCAATGCTACCCAATGCTGTACCGGGTCAATATCAGCTCGTAGGCAAGTCTATTGATCGCCGTAATGGCCAGATTGCTGACCTCAAGGTGCCCAAAGTTGTTCTCACATTGGATGCCAATGCCAAGGCGACCTCTGCTCCCGAGCTGGACTGGGTGACTCAATTGCGAGAGTGGTCCCGGCTCATGCCCCAGGGACCGGATGTGTTGGGTCCCGCTTTTGAGGAGGTTGCAAGGGTGAATCAATATGCGCCGCGTCAGGACTATGTGGCTCAAGCAGAGGCATCTCTGCGCTATCGCTTGGAGCAGCCTGGGTTGTCTGATGATGAGCAGCGATCGCTCGCCTACAGCCTGGTTTTGGCCGAGGTGTTGCAACAGGATGTGGATGGGGCGATCGCGGCTCTAACGCCGCTAACGGAATTGGACAGGAACAACCCCTACGTTTATGCCTATCTCAGCTTCGTTAACCTCTATGGTTTGCATCCCAGAGCCGCCCAAGCTGCCCTGGCTCCTGCCTTGGAGTTAGCTCCCGAACAAGAAATCATCCAAATTCTCGATGGAGTTGGCGGCTTGATGGGGGGGGACTTGCTGAAAGCATTCCGCGTTACGCGGCAATGGCTAACTGCTTCATGAAACTCTGTGTCTTGGGGAAGATAGCGAGCGAGCTCTGGTTGTTGATTGCAGATGCCTAAAAGAGAAGGTGAGGGAAACTAATTTCTCTCACCTTCTCTTTCTCTTTTATTGAGTCGTTGCCGATGTTTTAGCTTTGGCCCAAAGCTTGCTCAGGTTGAATGGGTTGAGCCGAGACTTCAACTAAGACAGGTGCTGCCACTTGATCTAGAGGCTGAATGTTGTTTGCCGCCGCCGCCGCGGAGCCGACTTGCTCCACCTCGCCGCGAGTCACGACAACTGCGATGACATTTTGGCCATAGTCTACAAAGCCATGGACTGGGGCCAAGCTGCGAGCACTACCACTTTCCTGCCAGAGTCGCTGGTACTCACTAACTGTTAAAGGTAAAACACGGAACTGGTTTAGCTTTTCCGCATTGACCAGGGCTTCGCGAGCGGTTTCACGGCTGAGGGCGAGAGGTTGAGGGGACTGAGTGCCAGCCAATTCCGTGAGGCTTGTGATGTCTTTGGGAGGCGCTTCCACTTCAGCTACTGGAGTAGAGACTTCCTGGGTTGAGGCTGGAGATGGCACTGCAACAGGCGCCCTGTTTGTCATTGAAACATCACTTGCAACTGGAGTCGTGAGAACGGGAGTGGACACTTCAGGAGGAATGACTTCCAAAGCGATCGCACCAGGCGTCACTTCCATCGTGACCCGCTCTGGGATTGTGTCAGAAGGACTGTCTGGGCTAGTCGTTTCAACCTGCTCTGCAGCTTGGGGAGGTGTTGCAGAATCCCGAGGAGTCAGAGGCTCGGACTGGGCAGGAAGCACTGGAGTAGGCAAAAGACCCGCCACGGGGGCAACGACTTTTTGATCCAAAGATGAAGCTTGATGGGGGGGGACGACTGGGTTCAAGTCCAACGGATAAGCCTGAGGAGCTGCCGCGATGGGGCTTGGGACTGTTTCATCCACTGAAGCAACACTGGGGGATATTACCCTTGGTGTGTTGTCTGCGGTTGCGTTGCCATAAGGGGAGTCAGTCAGAGTGGGCAGTTCGGGAGATTCAAAGGCGCTCTCTAGAGAGGTCCCATTCTCGTTGATGGGGACATTGGCTTGACGAGGAAGATTGCTGACCCAGTTTTCATCGGGGCCATCTAAGAGGTTGCCATCGGTCGCGACGGGCACCGTGTTTGCCTCAATTGGATCTGCAATGCGAGTCCTTAGGGCAGCCATACGGGCTCTCAACTGTTGCTCATCCGGTTGAGAGGTTGTATAGATTGGGGGACTGGGTAGTGGAGTCGAGGATGCAGTACTACTTGACGGCTGAATGACTTGATAGCTGGGGACGGGCTGTAGGGTTGATAGGTCGGCAGGAGCTGTGGTTGGCGTTGGTAAACTCGCTGCGCTTGGCGTTGGTAAACTTGCTGTGCTTACAACGGGGAGTGAGGCTGTGGAAAGGTTTCGAGAAGGGAGTGGAATTGATGAGCTCCAAGATTGGGCGGGGGCTAGCTTGCTTGTCACACTGGATGTCGCTGGCCCGGTTTTGCTTTGAAGCATCGCTGCGGCAGAGCCTAAGCTTGGGTTAGCTTGGGCAGAGCCTTGGGATACCGCGATGGCCTTTTGGGTCGCTGACCAATCTGGCATGGTCGTTTCAGGACTAGAAGCCTTGGCCAGTTCTGAGGCTTCACTGGCTTTACGCTCTGTATTCGTTTTCGCTTGAGTTTCAGAACCCTCTTTCTGGCTGTCACTCACGCTATTGCGATTGGTTGCTTCAGCCATGAGTAGGCCGGCCCCAAACGTGGCCGCAAGGACACCTACGCCTACTGCCGTGGCTGAGACGAAAGAACGAGGTGAGCTATTGGCTTCGTCACGCCATTGGCCATTGTCAGGTCCAACGGATGAGTCTTCTTCATCCAGGAAATACTGGAAATAGGTCAGTGTTCCATCTTGGTGGACTTCGTAGGATTGCTCCTGTTCTTGAGACTCCAAAATCTCTACATCAACAACTTCCACAGGAGTGGTGAAGGATTCTGTAATCTCCTCCTCCTGTTCTCCTTCCTCGGCATCTGTCTCAACGTCACCATCTGCATCCAAGGTTACAAAAGAAATATAGTCAACTTCTGCTAGCTCTTCACTGGAATCATCCATGGCTTCTGGTGGGGCTACTTCAGCTTCCTCTGTGTCAGCACTGACTAGGGGACCGGCGGATGGTTCTGTAATCTCTTCTTCAGTAGAAGATGCTTCGTTATCTGTATCTAGATGATTTTGCTCGGTCATCTCCGCATTGTCCGCTTCGCTCAAATTTGAGGCTGCTTCTAGTTTGCTTTCTAGCGCTATGGAACTTTCGTTGGATTCTAAAGATGTTTCTGTGATCGCGGCTGCGGCTTCAGCTTCGATTGCGATCGTTGTTGCGACTTCAGCTTCTATATAGTCTGCGATGACCTCAAAGGAGGCTTCCTCTTCAACGCAGGATTCATCGTCTGAGAATGCGATCGCTTCCAAAGCGTCTAAATCTTCTAAGTCATCCTCAAAATCCTCCCAGTCTGAAGCAGCAACCGCTTGGGTAACATCCATCTCGAGGATATTTGGCTCTGCAGCCGACTCCTGTGATTTCCCGAAGGAGAGTTGATTGGGCGAATTAAACGAATCACTCATTAACTTAGGCTCCTGCAATGACGCAGATTCAGCATCAATAATCGTGGAATTAACAAAGCCAGTCTGCTAACAGCTGGCTTTTAGTTTGGCAGCCCCTTTCAACACGATACCCATTTGGGCTGGACTCTAAGCAGAGCTGCAGCCCATACCTCTAGGTAGCCCTTGATTAATCTGTTGAAACTTTGAAGCAGACCGAATACAAGGAATAGAATCAAGCTTTGGAACTATTGGACATTTATTTGTCCTAAAGCCCAGCCAGAAATGAATCTGGACTGAGATAACTAGTGTTGCGAAGAAACGTCGAGATGTCTCTTCAACACTTGAGTCATAACCAATACTTCAACTGTTAGCTGCAAGATCAGCAAGATTGGCCAAATAATCCGGAGCGAAGAAATGTTCCAGGAAATGTTACTTGTGGAATCCACGGAATCCTAACTCTGTATTGGGTTTAGGCTCCTTAGCTCTCCTTCACTTCGTTATAAAGATTGAATGAAGCAAGGTGATTCGGATGGCTATGGCGATGGCTAGCACCGTCGAATACACTAAGGCAAAGTTATTTTTTGACGAGAAGTTATATAACACGCTCAAGCGGGCTTTCTAGGTATATAGAGCGGCTCCGGGAGACGTACAGAACCAAACATGCAGCATAATTACTCCGTTCAATCTATTCGTAATCTCGCTCGAGGCATAGCCCTAGGTTTCGTGCTCCTGGCAACGGTGCCTTTGGCAGCTGTGGCTCAGCTTGTGGATGAGCAAACGCCTGGCTCCACGCGACTCCCTAACCTGGCTCAGGGTAATAGTGTTCAGGTACCACCTGATGGTCTGGGCACTTTTTCCCAGCCCCGTGCCGTTGATCCATCTGTTTATGCCGATGAGGATTATCTGCTGGGTCCTGGTGACCTCGTTCAGATTGACTTTTTCAATGTGCCTGAGCTGAGTGGGGAATTTCAGGTTTTGCCTAACGGCACCATCAACCTTCCCCAGATTGGAGCTGTGCCTGTGCGAGGCCAAACGCTGTCAATGACGGAAAAGGTTATTTCTGCCAAGGCGGCGTCTATTCTTCGCTATCCCGTGGTGACGGTTGGATTGTTGACAGCTAGGCCTATTTCCGTGGCGATCGCGGGCGAGGTGACTAGCCCCGGCACTTACACATTGCGTCCTGGTGATGGTACGACGGCAGGGACAATCCCTAGCCTGACCGAAACCCTGATTCTTGCCCAAGGTGTGACCCAGTCTGCTGACTTGAGCCGCATTGTGATTCGTCGGCCCAATCCTTACAGCCGCAGTGCAGATTCCGTGACAGTTAACTTGTGGGATCTGGTTAATCGCGGTGATATCAACCAGGACCTTCGCCTGCGTGACGGTGACAGTGTGTTTGTGCCGCCCAGTAGTGGCATTGATATGGATTTGGCTTGGCGCATGTCGGATATTTCCTTTGCAACGCCACCAGATCGTCCGATCCAAGTTTCCATTATTGGCGAGGTTGATCGTCCTGGTCCTTACACTTTGACAGGTGAGTCCTTCCGCAACACCCAGGGCAATACTGTTTCTCTCCAAGTGCCTACGGTGACTCGTGCAATCCAAACTGCAGGTGGCATTACCCAGTCTGCTGATGTACGCAATATCGTTCTGAATCGCACGCCCCGTAATGGTCCTGGGCAGTCGATTAAAGTCGACTTCTGGAAGCTTCTCAAAGAGGGAGAATTCCGTCAGGATCTACCGCTTCAGGATGGTGACACAATCGAAGTGATGGAAGCTTCAGAGCTGAATAATTCTGAGATTACTGAAGTGGCTTCTGCTAGCTTCTCACCTGACGAAATCAATGTGACTGTCGCGGGTGAGGTTGATCAGCCTGGTCGGGTGACGCTACCGCCCAATACGCCGCTGAATCAGGCCCTGCTTGCTGCGGGTGGCTTTAACGAGCGGGCTCGCACTGGCAAGGTAACGTTGCTGCGTCTCAACCCCAATGGTTCGGTGACCAAGAAGCAAATTGAGGTTGATTTGGCTGCTGATGTGAATTCAGAGCAAAATCCGGCAATGCGTGATGGCGATAGTCTCTTCGTTGATCGTTCGGGTCTCAGTACTGCTGGTGAGATTATTCGTGGGATTACGACGCCATTTACCAGTATTCTCAATCTCTTCAATTTGTTTGGTAACAACTAGGCATTTAATGAAGGTTTGATTGAAAGCGGAGGCTGTTGTATTTCAGCCTCCGTTTTTGTTTGTTCGGGACATATTGCAGCAGCCTATTATCGTCCCCAGGACATGGCTATGAGAGTTTGGATGTTTGAGTTTATGGCTCAGGGTGGCTTAGGTCTCTCTAGGTGGCTGAGACTGACGCGAAGCAGTTTTGGATTGCTGCATCGCTTATCGCTATGGACGCACGCCTTGGTTTCTCTGCGCCTTGAGTCCTATGCCTCGCTTATTCCTCTGAGAGAAGACAGTGTGCTGCGGCTGGAATGCTGATGGGCAATGCATTCAGTGCACAATGTTGTATGCGCGGTCATTAGAACACTGGTTGCATCAGGCCAATCATTCCTCAGAGGTTAAACCGTGAGATTGCAATTTGAATGAGACCTGCCGATAGCCTAAGTAAAGTAGTCTGTTGCTATCTCTCGTATCGCTTTGGGTCGCCAAGGATCGCTGTTTTGTCCATAGATGATGTCTCCTACCGAGGCAAATGGTTCAGCCATTGGCTGTGCCTATGCAATCCCACTCCCCAGCTTCGGAGTCTCAAGCCTGGGCTTCTTCCAACGATTCTTACGAACTAGAGCATGAGGCTGTGGTCCAACGTCCGTCTCGGCAACTGCGACGCTGGCGACTGTGGCTGCGACGAAATCGTCGGCGGCAGGACATTTTCATTTTTGCCTTAGTACCTGAAGCGATCGCTTTCCTTGCGATAGTCTGGAGCAATCCTGATTTCTTAACGCAGTTCACCTGGCAGGGCTGATTTGCCCTTGCGATCGCTCTCACTACCTTCTTCTTGAGCCTGGCCACCCAGTTACCGACGGAGCTGATTTTTCTTTTGGGTCTGGGGATTTAAATGATTAGCTGGGGGCTTGACCACAGAGATGACCCTAGCTGGCTTTAGCAATACAGGCGTGGTTATGATTGGCGCTTTATGTCTGATCGTCGCGGGTCTCAAGTAGTCCGGTAGTTTGGCCTGGCTCTATCTTCAGGTTCTAGGTTGTCCCAAAGGGTGCACTCGGCACTGGTGCGGCTAATGTTGCCTGTAACGGTAATGAGTGCCTTTTGGAAATCTAGAACGGATCATATTCCCCATTGCTTGCAGCGCAGAAAAGACTCTGCAAGCTAACCCGCAGCTTTAGGAGCAGATTCCTCTTGCATACCCCGTCTGCTTGCAGCGGGGGGCTTGATTAGTTTGGCGCGGGCGCTGGAGTTGGGGGATGAGGAGAATTTGCAGTGGGCGCAGGAGGATCGAGATTTGGCGATGTTGCGGTCTCAGCCAAGGTTTAAAGCGTTAGTTCAGAAGAAGGTGAAGTGAGAGCGGGCAGGAGTTGTGTCCAAGGCATCGGTTGAGGTGACGCGCTGAGTGACTCTATTTGGTGAGATGGGGATGTTGCAGGGTGAACTTCTCCGAAAAGGTCAGATTTGCGTTGCCTGTTCGTGATGAGTGAAACCTCACAGCTAAAACTTCCAGTCCGTGAGGTCGTTTTAGAGAATGGATGTCATAGTCGGAAGGCCTCTTTTTTCGGGTTCTTGCCCATGCTTCGTCCATTTCAGGCCCTGCGATCCTTCATTTTTGGAGCGATCGCCATCACAGCAAGCTGCACAACGGCCCAAGCCGCCGAACGCATTTCATTTCAGTTTGGTATTTTGGGCGATAGCCTGGCGGTGGAGTCGCTCAAGGCCTTTGCTGAGGATGGAACGGTTGATGCGGAGTTAGCGGCTTTTCTCAACTTTTTGCCGCTTCAGGTTCAGACTCAACTCCGTGAGGGGCTGACCCAAACGATGGAGTCTTCGGAGACGCTGCCTGCTTCTCAGTGGCTCTATTCGCCCGTGGGAGATAAGGTTTTGGACTATGCGGGCAGCATTATTAAGATGCCGTCTGGACAGAGCGGGAAGGTGGCGTTGCGGGCGGCGATTGTGTTGGCTGGGGGGGAGCCGGGGGGCGCGACTCCGATGGGAGTTTTGGAGGCATTTCCGGCGGAGAGTATTCGCTTGGATTTGGCCCAGGCTTGGGGAGATTGGCGTAGGATTCGGGCGGCTTGGGATGCTGATGCAACGGTGGTCGCCCAAGTTAAGCAGGCGGCTCTGGTGGAAGCGGAGCGATCGCCTGTCGACCCAGAAGCTTTGCCACCATTGTCTAAGCTTGGCCCTTGGACAGTACACAGCCAGAGCTGGATGCTGGAAGATCCAGACCGAGAGCGACGCTATCCGGTTGATATCTATCAGCCCCGAGATCTAGGTGGGGTAACTGGACCGTTGCCTCTAGTGGTGATGTCCCATGGCTATGCCGTTGATCGCAAGTATTTCGTGGGGTTAGCAACGCATTTGGCATCCTATGGCGTGGTGGTGGCGGTGCCGGAGCATGTGGGGAGTAATTTGGGCCAGCGCTTGGCCTTGGAAGCAGGTCTGTCTCAGGAGTCGTTTTTGCCGAGTGAGTTTGTGGATCGCCCTTTCGATATTACGGCGGTTCTAGATGAGCTGGAGCGGCGCAATGGGGCGGATTATCAGGGGCGTCTTCAACTAGATCGTGTTGCTTTGGTGGGGCATTCCATGGGGGGCTATACGGCGTTAGTGACGAGTGGTGCCACGGTGGATTTTGACCATTTGCAGGAGCGTTGTTTGTCGCGATTTATTGAGGTGGATACGGCGTTGCTGTTGGCTTGTCGAGCCTTGGAGTTGCCTGGGGCGATGGCTCGGTCTTTGCAGGATGGGAGTCTGCGAGATGAGCGAGTGCAGTTGGTGGTGGGGTTATCGCCAGTGGCGAGTTTGTTTGGGGAGGAGGGGATGGGGAAAATTACAATTCCGACTGTGATGCTGGCGGGGAATTATGATTTGGCCGCGCCGATTGTGCCGGAGCAGGTTGAGCCGTTTGGTTGGCTAAAAAACGCGCCTGAGAAGTCTCTCTATGTGGTTGAGAATTGGTCCCATGAGGAGGGAATTACTAAGGTGATTTGGGACTTTTTGGGGCTTGAGGGGTTGTTGGGTCAGTCTTTTGAGGAGGCGAATTTGATATTTCAGGCAAATTTAGGGGCGGCTTTGGTGGCGGCGGTGGATGTTTACTTGAGGGGTGAGGCGGAGTCGCGTGAATATTTGTCTTCGGGATATGTGGAGGCAGTGAGTGCGGGAGATTTGTTGCGGATGCATTTGGTGCGATCGCCGGTTCCTTAGAAATGCGAATTTAATAAAATCGAGTTTACGGTAAGGGTCGGGTCTTCTGACTCACCATGGCCTCCAGCGAGCCAAGAGCAGAAAAAACAAGCCCCTACGTCGCGATTTTTGTAGGCCAAATTCATCTAAATTTGGCAAATTTTGGACCGGTATAACCATGGTTAGCCCAAACGCCTCCCCAGATGCGATATGACGAACGCTAGCTAAAAATTCGATATTGTCCGGAACATATGGGGTCGATGACAATTCAATAGCTCATAACATCCCCGGCGTTACATCCTCAATCCCACGACCCAGGACTTTACGCGATGAGCTTTATCCCCAACTCTATTCCCAGCCTCGGTTTAGTCGCGGCTGCCCCTGCGGCGATCGCCGCTAGCCTACTTTCCGCAGCCCCAGCCCAGGCCCAATTTATCGACGTTCAATCCAGTGATTGGGCGGCAACCTATATCGAGGCCCTTTCTCAGCGGGGCATCGTCAGCGGCTTCCCCGACGGCAGCTTCCGCCCTAATGAGCTTGTCACTCGCGCTCAATATGCAGCCATGGTGGATAAAGCCTTTTCGATTGCCCCTAGCCGCAACTACGAGCCCTTTGGCGATGTGCGCAGTAACTTCTGGGCAGCCCCAGCGATCGAGTCGGCTTATACAACTGGCTTCCTCAGCGGTTACCCCGGCAGTGAGTTTCGCCCCGGTGAGAATATTCCCCGTGTGCAGGTGCTAGTGTCACTGGCGAACGGCTTGGGCTATGAACCGAGTAATGCGATCGCCGATAGCCTCGGACTCTACCAAGACGCAGGTTCCATCCCCAACTACGCCACTCGCAGCATCGCTGCCGCCACAGATAGCGAATTGGTGGTCAATTACCCCAACGTCAGTCAGCTCAACCCCAACCGCCGCGCCACCCGCGCTGAAGTGGCAGCTTTCATTTACCAGGCCCTGACGAACCAATCCCAGGTGTCTCGCCTTAATTCTCCCTACGTGGCGCGTCTGGCCAGTGCGCCTATTGCCAACGCTCCGGTGGCCATCCCCGCAGGCACGAGCCTAGCGGTGCGCTATGAAACCGCTGAGAAAATCTACGTTGCGCCTAACGAGCCTAATCCTGTTCCTGTAACGCTTACCACTGCCCAGGCGATCCAAACTCAGAATGGTCGCGTTCTGGTTCCCACTGGCAGTGAGGTCATGGGCTTTGTCCAGTCCGATGATGATGGTGCTCAGTTCTTTGCTGAACAGCTGAAGCTGGCTAGCGGTGAAGTCTATAACCTCGATGCAAGTTCTCAGGTGGTGACCAGTAAGGAAGTAATTCGCAGGGGAGCTGGGGCTGGCCGCATTGTCCGTGATGCTGCCATTGGGGCTGGTGCTGCTGCGGTGATTTCAGGTGTGACGGGCGATCGCAAGATTGAAGCCACAGAAGTTCTAGGTGGAGCCGGAGCCGGAGCCATTATCGGTGTCTTCACAGGCCGCAGCAAGAGCGAGCTATTTGTCATCGACCCTGAAACCGATTTGACGTTGACCTTGGCCAGTCCAGTGACGGTTCAGTAAGGAGGAGTTTCCCGAGTACGACAACGATAAAATGCGCCTCGGCCCCTAACCTTATTTCCCAAAAAGATAAGTGGTTCGGGGCTGAGATTGCAGAAATGGAGTGAGTTGTTGGATTCACTTGGGGCGTCAACGCGATCGCGCTGCTTCTTCAGCATGGCCTATTTCACTGCTATCCATAGCGTCTGAGTGATATAGCTCGAGCAGGTCAACGTCATCAGCTTCAGCGCGATGCAGAGCTTAGCGACCTGTGTGGCTGTCCGATTCTTGGGAGCCACGATACAAATGAATCCAGGTATTCATCGTCTGTCAGATCTAGATAGAATAGGCGGTGATATGGCTTGCCACTGTCCTTATTGGTGGGACCAGCTTGCTCAATGGAGATAGGGATTTCCGACTTGAGATCTAGATGTTAATGCTCTCTTTTTGATGATTTTTCGACGGTTCAGACCCTTTTTTTCCTTCGTCAGGTCAGAATTGACCGGTAAATCTACTTAGCGAAGGTTAGGATAATCTGAATAACCTCTGGTCACAGGAAGCATCGAATGGACGCTAGGCCCATCCCGACAAGCCGCCGAGACTCCAATAATGGAGGCCCCGGCTCAGCAGAACGCGGTAACCTTGCCATCATTTCAGTCCACGGCGATCCTGCCGTTTCAAAGGGGCGCGAAGCCCTAGGCGCATTAAACGTCTATGTCCGCCACTTGGGCGAAGCCTTGGCGCGCCAGGGCTGGCGAGTGGACATGTTCACCCGGCGTAGCGATCCAGCCCAAGCGCAAATTGTGGAGCATGGGCCAAATTGCCGCACGATTCGTTTGGATGCTGGACCCACGACTTTTGTGGACCGTCATCGTCTCTATGATTGCTTGCCGGAGTTCCTGGAGTCCTTCCTAGAGTTTCAAGTCCGTTCACGAGTTCAATATGCCTTGGTTCACACCAACTATTGGCTGTCGAGCTGGGTGGGCATGGAGTTGCGCAAGCACCAACTCTTCAAGCATGTCCACACCTCCCATTCCTTGGGGGCTCACGCCTTAGATGGTGACTTAACAACCGAGAATCTCAATGGCCTAGAGCTGGGTGTGGTCCAAGAGCGTCTTGCGATTGAGCGCAAGAGCTTGGCCAAGAGTGATCTTGTCATTGCAACCAGTCCCCAGGAGCGCGACTCCCTGCGGCGGCTGATTTCCCATGAGGGCAAGATTGAGATCATTCCTTGTGGAACTGACTTGCAAACTTTTGCTTGTTTGGACCAGGATGCAGCCCGACAGCAGCTCAAGTTCACCCCAGCTCAAAAGTTGGTGCTGTATGCAGGCCGGTTTGACCCCCGTAAGGGCTTGGATACGCTGGTGCGAGCCATGGCCGATGAGGCAATGGCAGGTCATGGAGATAGCCAATTGCTGATTGCCGGGGGGAGCCGACCGGGTCAGGCTGATGGGCAAGAACGCGATCGCATTGAAAGCCTAGTCGAAGCCTTAGATCTCAGC
>CALECT010000004.1 GCA_937949725.1 uncultured Pseudanabaenaceae cyanobacterium | reverse complement strand
CTATGTGACATGCATGGGAATGTATTGGAGTGGTGTCAGGACCAATATCACGATAGCTATGAGGGTGCGCCTGTTGATGGCAGTGCTTGGCTAGAAGGTGGAGGCACAAAAGAGTTGTGCATACTACGGGGCGGCTCCTGGTTCAGCCGTCCTTGGTCTTGCCGTTCCGCGTCTCGCTTCAGGAATCAGCCCTCGATCCGCTACAGCAGCGTCGGTTTTCGGGTTGCCTGCGTTGCCCCGAGGGCTGTTTAACTCTTTACCCTTCTTGCCCTCTTACCCTCTACGCACTCATTTTGTCGCCATTAGTTGTGTATGCATTAAGTGTGGGTTAGTGTTTTGATGTTGGGCTGAGCGAAGCGAAGCCCGGATCACCGCTCTCCCTTCCTCTCCTTGGTTCAATCCTCGCTCGGCTGCTCCTCCCCTACCTTAAGTATGGGCACCATCGGCTTCTCTTCCCGCGCGAAGACAAAATCATCAAAGAACCGTCGCCGCAACCGCCAGGTATCGCCATGCTTGAGGTGGGCCTCCCAGCTTTGCAGTCGCTGCACCAGTTCCGCCAGGGTCATTGTCCCCGCAGCATAGTCCGCCTGGAGCTGGTGGCAGCGCTTGCGGGCGCGGCGCAGGTTGTCGTTGCGTACCCGGATGCGGTCTGGCAGGATGCGGAAGCCGACGAAATTGGCTCCATGGCGGGTTTCAAAGAGTTGGGTTTTGACGGGATGCAGCTCCAGTCGCAGGTTGGTGAGATAGGCTTCAATCTGCTGCCAGGCATCAACAAGGAATGCCCGGTCGTCGGAGAACAGGGCGAAGTCATCGACGTAGCGGAGGTACTTCTGGGCCTTCAGCTCCTGTTTAACAAAATGGTCAAAACCGTTGAGGTAGAGATTGGCGAGGAACTGGCTGGTGAGGTTGCCGATGGGCAGTCCTCGGGGCTGTTCCAGGGGCGTGAGCAGATTGTCTCCGAGAAACCAGTCCACCTCCTGACCGCTGTTGATGATCAGATCCAGGAGCCAAAGGGTCTCAGAACATTTGAGGTGCCGACGGGCGATGGCCTTGAGGACGCTGTGATCAATGGAGGGGAAATATTTGCGGATATCGCATTGGAGAATGTAGCGGCTGGTGCGAGTAAAGCGGGTGAAGCGCTTGAGGGCTCGGTGGGTGCCGTAGCCGCTGCGGTTGGCGTAGCTATCGGCAATGAAGCTGGGCTCGATTAACGGCACGATAATGTTGCAGAGGGCATGGTGGACGACGCGGTCTCGGTAGGGAGCGGCGGAGATGATGCGGGGCTTGGGGTCGAGGATCTCGAAGCGACGGTAGCGACCAGGGCGGTAGGTTTGGTCCGTGAGTTCTTGCTGGAGCCCGACGAGGTTCTGCTCCAGGCGGTTATTGAAGGTGAGGACATTGGGGCGAAAGCGTTTGCCCTGCTGGGCCTGGCGGGCAGCTTGGAGCAGATTCCCAAAGGTGATCACCTGGGGCCAGAGGTGGCCATGGCGTTTCATAGAAATTATGCCTCTCCCTCTGCTGCTTTCTGGCGCTGTTGCTTAATCCAGCCCCCCAGTTCACCCCCAATGTCGTTGAGTTGCCGGGAGGCATATTCGTAACGCTGGGTAGGCATCAGCTGGAAGTCGTGGAGTAGCCGGGTTTGGTATCGTAGGATTTCAAGCTGGGTGTTCAAGCTCTGGAGCTGGCTGAGCTTTTGGCTGGCATAGCGGGCTTGGATCAAGCCTTCAAGGAGGCCATAGAGCGCCTGGACCATGCGTTGACCCAGGCCAAATTTGTGGTCGCGGGGCAGCTTGTTGAGTAGCGGTATATACCACTTGATGAGGTCGTAGGTTTTGGCGATGATCGGGAGGTCTGGTGCCATGGTGATATCGAGGCTGAGTTTGTCCCAAGCTATGGGATCAGTCGAAAACGTAAAGGAGGTTGACCCCTTGGTTATGGGCTTGGAGATTGACCGCTATGATGGCAGCGGGATAGGCAGAAAACGGGGCGGCTCCTGGATCAACAATCCTAGGAATTGCCGTTCCGCGTATCGCAACAGGAATCAGCCCTCGAACCGCAACAACAACATCGGTTTTCGGGTTGCCTGCGTTGCCCCGAGCACTCTTTTGGGCCAGAACTGGCAGGTGTGAATCTGTCGGGCGTGCGTTGAAGAGTCCAGACCTATTCCAGTGATGTAGGCATCTGCCTTGGCATCCGAAGATCCAAAAGAGGTCGGCCAGCTTGGTAGGGCAACCGAAGAGCTTAACCGGCCTCTCCCCCTGCACGACCCTTGTTCTTTTGGCCCTATGCTCCAGCTCACCCGCAAGCGGCGATCCCTCACGGCAAAGTATTTCACTGAAGCCTTGGGCGGGGATGTGGGGCTGGATATGATGTTGGTGCCGGGGGGAACATTTACCATGGGCTCGCCGGAGGATGAACCGGAGCGGCAAGAGCGCGAAGGCCCCCAGCATGAGGTGACGGTGCCGGATTTTTTGCTGGGCCGTTACCCAGTCACCCAGGCCCATTGGCGAGCGGTGGCGGGGCTAGAGCAGGTGGAGCGTGAGCTGGATGCAGAGCCGTCGAAGTTTAAGGGCGATAACCGACCCGTGGAGCAGGTGAGCTGGGAGGATGCCCAGGAGTTTTGTACGCGGCTGAGCAGAGAGACGGGACGAGGATACCGGTTACCCAGTGAGGCAGAGTGGGAATATGCCTGTCGAGCGGGGACGAAGACGCCGTTTTACTATGGCAAGACGTTGGTGGATGACTTGGCGAATTATCGGGCAACTTTCACCTACGATGGTGGTCCCGAAGGGAAGTACCGGGAAGAAACTACCCCAGTCGGTAGTTTCCCGGCCAACGAGTTTGGCTTATGTGACATGCATGGCAATGTCTACGAGTGGTGCCAGGATCATTATCACGAGACTTACGAGGGTGCACCGGTGGATGGGACTGCTTGGGAAGATGGCGACAATCCTGAGCAGTTGTATGTACTACGGGGCGGCTCCTGGATCGGCGCTCCTAGGAATTGCCGTTCCGCGTATCGCGTCGGGAATCAGCCCTCGCGCCGCCACAACAACCTCGGTTTTCGGGTTGCCTGCGTTGCCCCGAGGGCTGTTTGACTCTTTACCCTTCTTGCCCTCTTACCATCTTCGCACTCATTTTAGAGAGAATAGTTGTATAGGCATGTATTTGAGCTAGCACTAATAATTTGAGGTTAGG
>CALECT010000003.1 GCA_937949725.1 uncultured Pseudanabaenaceae cyanobacterium | reverse complement strand
TTTTTATTGAGCTCATAGGCGCGATCGGCCAGGTCGTACTCTGCCAATACCAGCGCCGTGCCACCAAAGGTATCGGTCTCAATAACATCCGCACCGGCTTCCAAAAACTGGCGGTGTACCGTAGCAACAGATTCAGGCTTTGTCTCTACCAGATATTCATTGCAGCCCTCGTATTCAGGTCCACCAAAGTCATCTGCAGTCAGCTCCTGCACCTGGAGATTGGTGCCCATTGCACCATCAAATACGAGTACGGGGCGCTCAGGACTGTGGAGGCGATCTAAAAACTGACTACGCATAACAGATTTAAAATATGGATATAGAGCTAAAACCTCAGAAGCAACTTTCTATAAGTAGAAGAGGGTGCTTAGGGGATTAAATGATGAACGAGCAACAATCATTTACATTTTACGCAGATTCGCCCTAATCTGGCCGCTATAACTTAAATTTATCCACCCAAATTAGTTCGGTGACTAAGATTCAGCAGTAATCAGGGCGAGTTGATACCCCAAGGTTACCCAGTGCTGCAGGATTATTTCCTCGCGAGTAGAATGACAGCAGTCGCTAACGACGGATTTTGAACTCTTCAAATCCAGTGGCTTCAGCGGCCTCAGCAATTACATCTTCAACTTTTGCTGACAGAGGTCCCCCCTGACACCAGCGCAACATGCTTTGGAGCGCATCAGCATCGCCCTCAAACCAAGCTTCTACTCGACCATCTTTTAGGTTTTGCACCCAACCTTTGACATTCAACTGCCTTGCTTGGCGATAGGTATTGTAGCGATAGCCCACGCCCTGCACTCGCCCCGAAATAAGCACATGGATGCAGCTTGGCAAACGATCCGCTTCAATCATAAAGGCCTATCCATTCATCAACATTGTCTTTCCAGACTACCGCCTAGGGCTGCTTTAGGCAGTGTTAGAGGAAGGATGCAGAGTCTAGTCAAGAAAGAGAATGCTCAGAGTTTTTTTGAAAAGCCTTAAACTCTAGATTTCGAAGTCCCAAGCTTACACAGCCACAGAAATTGGCCCTCGAGGATTCGGTGAAAATATCCCCATCTGCGGCGAGGTCGAATTCTCCAACAACCTCTCGGTCAAACTTTGCCCAAGCCAAAACCCAGGGAAATTAAGATGACCACTCAGCAAGCCTCTTCGGGAAAGTAAAAATATCTCATTAGATAGCCTATGAGGTTAAGCCGCTATGCGACCCTCATAGGCTTATTAGAGGATGGGAATAGATGGTTCTGTATATTCAGTACCTACAAATATATACCGTTTCCCCGAAAATTAAGTAATATTTAATACTTCACGGAGATTGGATGAGCTTCACAATCACACCCAATTAAAGTTGATAACAGGCTATCGCCTGCGATTCCCCCTTGACTCAAGCGGAGTAAGGCCTCTCCAGGAGAGACTACTCGCATATTTACTGAAGCGAGTAGCTCCCCTCAAATAATTGACCCACAGGGTTAAGCCACTAAGTGGCCCCTGCGGGTACATAAGACTTTCTGTATAGTACGTAGCTGTATATTTCCATTGTGGCGACTGTCCGGATGTAAGGGCGTCCGAGGTTACCCGGATCTTTCTTCATCTCAGCTGCCCTAGATTTACAGCAGGTTCATGCTGTGGGGTTAGTTTTCCCGTATACCTAACTAAATTGATCTACAAGTCCACTTTAAAAACCCAGTCCTTGTAATCCGGATGGCGATCTTCGGTAATGGCTGTAATGGCTTCTCGAAGTTGACTGGTAATGGGGCGATCGCCTGGCAGCTTGTAATTCTCAATCTGATTCACAGGGGTGACCTTTGCCGCAGTACCACAGAGGAAAACCTCATCGGCGATGAGTAGCTCCGATTTATCGATGGAGCGTTCAACCACGTCGATACCGAGATTACGAGCCACCTGCATGACGCTATCGCGGGTAATGCCTTCAAGAATGTCCTGCTCTACGCCAGGGGTGACCAGCTTGCCATCTCGCACCACAAAGATATTCATCCCAGTAGCTTCGCAGACCTTATTTTGGGCATTGAGCATGATGGCTTCTTTAAAGCCAGATGACACTGCCTCAGTTTTTGCTAGGGATGAGGTGATGTAGCCACCGCTAATCTTGCCCCGCAGGGGAAAGCTGACATCCTCTTGGCGGTGCCAGGAGCTAATGCGGCAACTCACACCATCTGCCGAGAGATAGTCACCTAGCTCCAAGCCGTAGACAAAAAAGTCCTTCTCAATATCGTGCAGGCGGGGAGCAATGCCTAAATCTGAGGTATAGACAAAGGGGCGGATGTAGAAGGATGTGTCGGGGCGGTTCTTTTTGATAAATCCAACGATCGCCGCCTGAATCTCCTCAGCGGGCAAATCGTACTGAAGAAAGCGGGCACTATTGCTGAGGCGCTTGCAATGCCGGTCTAGGCGAAATAGTAAGACCTGATTTGGATTTGCTGGATTTGGAATCCCCCGGAGTCCCCCAAAGGCACCCGTTCCATAGTGAAGCGCATGGGTGGCAATGGAAATTTGCGCGTCGGCAAAGGGAATCAGCTGGCCCTTGAAATGGGCATAGGGCAAAAAGTTATGCATAGGGCGATCGGCGCGCTGCTCAGGGGACTGTCATGGGACTGGGCAGCCTAACTAGCCCAGCGACTCACTATTGTCTCACTTCAGCTCAAAAATAACCCCCAAGTCTTAGTACCTCTTAGTGCCGACTTGTTCTCTGTGAAAGCTTTGGATGTTACCTGCCTGTCTTGACCTTGTTATCAAGGGGTGAATATGTGTCTAAACCAAGAGCACCAAACATTCACAAGTCTGGCGAGTCGTTTGGGAAATGGGCCTGAAAAGGCTAAGGCTCAATCTCAGATTTCATCCGCTTGAGGGTTTGCTCCATCTGGTCAAACATTTGCTGAGGCGTCATGCCAAACTGCCCCAGCTGAGTCTTGAGCTGCTCAACGGTCATTTGAGCTGAGAAATCTTCAGAGAGCTCAAAGCGCTTCATAAAAATGCGATAGCGCTCCATCATGGTCTCCATCTGCTGGATAAACATGATTTTGCCTTCGCGATCGAACTTGCCGTAGCGACCGCCGAGCTGCATTAGAGACTGATAGTCTTCAAACAGCGATTTGGCTTCCTTCTGAACAATTTCAGAGTCAAAAAAGCTCATGGCACTTTCCCGCAGGTTTAAGAAGTAGCTAGCCCCAGTTTAAACGAGGCTTCCGAGGGGTTCAATCGCAAAACTTCGCTTTCCTGGGGGTGGGTATCCGAACTGGAGCACAACCCATCTGCAAATTGAGGTAATTTGGCTACCATATTCTCCAATGACAAGACAGTGAGTCGATTGTTGCTCCAAGCGATCGCCCTCAGTCAATCGAGTTAACGCTGGCGAACAAAGCCAAGGTGAGACAAGTACGTTGTGAAAAGCCGCAAACTTGCTGCAGGGCTAGCGCTTCTAGGAGTTATAACGCTACCTGGCATTCATCGTTTTTATTTGGGACAGTCCCGTTGGGGGCTGGCTTACTTGTTGCTGGCTTGGAAAACGCCACTCTCCCGCATTGCCAGTGGCATCGAAGCGATTTGGTATCTCTTTCTAGATGATGATGAGTTTGATCGCACCTTCAATGATGCCAATGGCGCGATCGCGTTCACTGAAACCAAAGCTAAGCCCGGCTTAGACCCTGCCAAGGTAGAACAGGTGGCTAGTGCCGTGCGGGAAATGGAAAACCTGCGCCAAGAAGGCCTGATAACCGAGACTGAATTTGAACAAAAACGCCGCAAACTGCTCGACCAGATTGATTAACTTCTCCTGTGGCTAACCCTCATTTAATTCGCACCTCCAAGTTATGCCTATCAAACGCTGGCTCTCTGGCCTAGCCAGTCAATCTGCTCAAAAACTTGTTCCAGGGCAATCAGCCTTAAGTGTTAGGCTCCAAGCAGATCCGCTCATGCGATTTGAAAGCATCGCGGACCTACAGGCGGCGGCCGCCTTGGGCGTTCGCATTGACGTTGCCCAGGCCACCCAGGACGACTGGCTCCGTTTACCTGGTCTCTCCATTCACCAGGCGCGAACCTTAGCCCAACTGGTTCAATCCGGTCTGCAACTTCACTGTTTAGATGACGTTGCTGCGGCCCTAGGAATCTCTATCAATCAAATTTCAGGCTATGCCCCAATCCTGCAATTTTGCTTCTACGACGAAGACGAGCGATCGCAACTTTGCAACGCCAACAGCGCCCCCACCGAAGCCCTCCACAAGCTGCCCGTCCTCAGCGAGGCTTTAGTCGAAGCGATCGTCCAGGAACGCCAGGCCCAGGGGCCATTCTTAAATTTGGTGGACTTTCAGCAGCGAATGGGACTTGGGGCAGATGCGATCGGACAATTGATGCATTACTTGCGGTTTTAAGTTGGTCTCATCAAGAGACAAATCCTCCTCACCCCCAGCCCCTCTCCTAAAGGAGATGGGTGACGTCGGCGACGGATATCGGGAGTCAATCAATCAACTTCTCAACCCTGTTACGACGGCGAAGCATCCAGCCCAACAGACCCTGCTTCGACGGCGTAAGCCGCAACCCAACAGATCAACCAGCCCAAACCAACGAATGCCCCTCCCCAATCCAGAAGGTCGCCCAAACAAAATATTTCCACTCTGACACCGTCGTAGAAGGGGTGATCCCTTAGGGGACGCTTCGTCCCATAGGGCGGGAGTTTGAGGGCTGGCCCTCATGGATTGCGTTTTGCCTCTTGAGACTTGCTTCTCTATACCAAATCCTAATAGCTGCTCCCCGAAACCCTCTGCGGGCGAACAGCGCTTCGCTCCTACGGTTCAACTAATGTGAATCGGGTGTCACTGAAGCGGATTGGGTATTAAGACTTGCCTGGTAAAGCAACAACGGTATCGGAACAGCTAACGCTGAATCAAAACCCCATGCATCCCAACCCCCCGCGCCCCCTCATAATCCTCCTTCAAACTATCCCCCACATGCCAAGCCTCCCGAGCCGAACAGCCATGCTTCTCCAACGCCTTCAAAAACACCTGAGGACTCGGCTTCGCCGCCCCAACCTCCGTTGAAATCGTCACCGACCTAAAAAAATCCGTCAGCCCCAAACTCTCCAACACCGGATGAATCCGCGTATCAAAATTCGAAATCACCCCCAACTCAATCCCCTCACTACGCCAAAACTGCAACGCCGCCAACGTATCGTCATACAAAAACCAAGGCTCCGCCGTCGCAAAATAATCGTACAAATAAGCAAAAAACGCTGGAAAATCCTTAAACTGCTGCATCGCCCCCACCTTGCCAAAAGTCTGCAACGCAATATTGCCCCACCACTGAAACTCCCGACGGTGCAAATCCTCCGCCACCACATCCGGAAACGCCATCGGCGGAGCCCCCTGCCAGCTCTCAATAAAAGCCCTATTTAGCTCCTCTGGATCAATCGTGACGCCAAAAGTTGTAGCTACATTGCTATAAACCTGACCCACACCACCGCGCACGCCAAACAACGTCCCCACTGCATCTACAAAGATGACCTTTGGGCGCTTTTCCTTAGATGACATCTAGATTTTCCTTTCCTGCCTACTGAATTCTGATTCTGTGCCCATTAGGCGACATCTTTAAGCAAGTCTTGCAACGGCTTCGTGATCCAGTTAAAGCCTACCCGCAACTGATGATCCAGAGTGGGCATGCGATACAGATAAATCATCCGCCGCGCCACATGGGCCAATGGACCATTCAAGGTAATGCCCAAGCCCGTCAACGTCGCCGCATCACTCCCCAAACTCATCATCTCGCCTAAGTTCTGGTAGCGGAACGGAAGCAGGGGCTTATTGCGCAAAGAAGCCCAAACATTCCAGCCCGCATAGTCTGCCTGTTGAAACGCAGCCTGGGCCGTAGGAGGCACGGGCTGGCCATCAGCATCTACACCGTAGGCCAGGTCTCCCAGGGCAAATAAATTGGGATGGTCCGTCACCTGAAGCGTATTGTCGACCAGGATTTGCTGTCGCTCGTTCTTGGGTAAGGGCAAGTCTTTCACCAGCGGGACCACCGAAGTCCCCACCGTCCAAAGGAGTAGATCGACCGGAATGTTATCCAGTTGCTCCTTGTACTTCAGATCCATGACCAGCTCAGAAGCTTCTGCCCCCTCCTCGCCTGCTTCTTGGGTTCGAACAGCCTCAATGCGCGTTTCCAAGTCGAGCCAAACGCCCTGTTTTTCCAGCGCTGTCCGCGCAGACTCACGATTGAACTCAGGCGAGTTGCGCAGAATTTGGTCCGTCATTTCAATGATGCGTACACGCCCCTCACTGCCCAAGCGTTCTGCGAGCTTACAGGCCAGTTCAACCCCGCTGTAGCCACCGCCCGCGATCGCCACCCTCACGCGATCGCGCTGACCAGCCGCTAATTCCTGCTCCAGCTGACGCAAACGCTCCTCCACCCGATAGGCATCTTCGAGGGTTCTAAAGGGAATGGCATGGTCCGCAGCCCCGGTCACCATATCCAGACGGGTCTCTCCGCCAACCGCAAGGACAATGCGATCGTAATGTAGCGTTTGACCATCCTCTAGCTGAACCTGCTGGGCATCCAAACTAAGGCTAGAAGCTTTGCCCTGGATAAATCGCACCCCTGTATTGGCCAACAGCTCCTCAAATGGTGGTGCAATCTCCCAGCTCTCCAGCTCCTGGCTGAGCAATTCATACAGCAGGGGTAAGAAGACAAAGCGATCGTTCTGATCCACCAAGGTAATTTCGGGCTTAACTCCACCGTCCCAAGGCAATTGGCTGAGGCGCAAGGCTGTATACAAGCCACCGAATCCACCGCCCAATATACAAATTTTAGGGCCCATCTTCGGGCCAGCGGAGGATGAGGATTGAGACATGGGGCTCAGAAAGGCTTGAAAGAAGAGATCTGCACCCAAGGGCACACCCTTAAGGATAACGGTTTCCCTGGAAGGAAGCGGCTGGATTGTGCGGCGATTGCAGAATGACTGCCATGCTGGAGAGCTGGGGGATGCATTTCCCGGCAGGCATCCACCATTTGGCTTCTTTGCTCTTGACCAGCTATCGTTCCCCTCCTGTATCCAAGCGACAAATGGAGAATATGACCCTCCCTAAATCAGGGCAATAGTGTCATCCTAAAGCTAGCAATTCAATACATCTCTGTTCATCGTCCATCATGGCCAAACATACCCAAGCCCACCTTTCTCGCAAAGTTCCCAAGTCTCAATCGAAAGGTGGCCTTACTGCCATGGCCAAACGCAAAATTGAGTACTACATGGGAGCCAAGCTGGAAGAAATCGGCGTCAATATCAATCTCCCGATCTATCGCTGGAAAGGCGAGGACAAAGGAAATTATATTGAATGGACCTACAGTGCTTACTGGGATGATTCCAAAGACCAAATCCTCGCAGAAGAAGCTAAAGCGACTGGTGAAAGCCGGGCTTCCACTGCAACTTAAATGACTCAGCCGCAATGATTACTCGCCTCTAGCCTCTTTTAGACTCCTCTTCTTTATGGACTTTCCAGTTTATTTGTCCCTGGGTCCATTGCAGTTGCATCCCCATCCACTGCTAGAGGCGATCGCCTTCGGTGCAAGCTTCACGATTGCCCGTCGGCTAGGCCGCTATCGGGGGGCTAATGACACGGTTAATCCTGCCCAGCGATTGCTGGTTTACACTGGGGCTTTATTCGGAGCCTTGCTGGGTGCGAAAGGGTTGGTGTTACTACAACATTGGCCTGATTTACAGCAGCAAGGCTTCTCCTGGGCAGCTCTGCTGCGAGGCAAAACCATCGTAGGGGCTATGCTGGGCGGCTGGGTGATGGTGGAGCTGGTGAAGAAGCTCGTGGGGATTAAGGTTTCTACGGGCGATCGCTTCATCTTTCCGCTATTGATTGGGACTGCCATCGGCCGCTTAGGCTGCTTCTTGACCGGATTGGAAGACAAAACCTATGGTGTCGCCACAGCTCTACCTTGGGGAGTTGATTTTGGAGATGGCATAGCGCGTCATCCTACTCAGCTCTATGAAATATTTTTTTTAGCGATGTTCGCTTTACTGCTTCGGAAACGAGAGCAGCAAGGACTTGTCTCTGGCTTATTGTTTAAGCTCTATTTTGTAGGTTATTTCGGGTTTCGCTTTGCCATTGATTTTTTGAAACCCGATCCTGACTTCTGGGGTAGCTTGAGTGCGATTCAGGTGAGTTGCGCGATCGCCATTCCCATTTTGTTGACTCATAGGAGAACAAATCGAATATAGGAAATTCCACAAAAAAGCGAGCGAGGCAATGCCCCACTCGCTTCAACATTTACTGAGTTAAACCTTTAGCGATTAAAGAACCGCAGGTTGAGCCTCTTCAGAAATCAGCGGCTTCATCAAGAACAGCGCAGCAAACTGAACGCCATTAGAGAGGTACAGCGGCAGCTTTTGCAGCAGCTTGATAGGCGCAATAGCACCAGACTTACTGATGTCTTCAATCTTGAAGTTGTTCTGAACGCAGGTCTCCAGGCGCTCATAGAACTTGGGGTGATTGACGTCAATCATCACAGGGAAAACACGACCCGCAGTGTCGTTGGTCTTCTCAATGACGTACTTGTCATACTCGCGAGCGTCCAAGCCCAAAGCTTCGTAGAATTCCTTGCGCTGTACGTCACGGATATACATCGTGCCGAACACGGCCAGCAAGAAGAAGCGGCACCACAGACGAGCCTTGAGACCCGTCACCGTAGAAGGCACAGCCTTCATCAGGGCATCAAAGAAGTCGCCGTGGCGGTTCTCATCCTGGCACCAGTTCTCAAAGAACTTGAAGATGGGGTAGATGCGGTTCTCGGGATTCTGCTCCAGGTGGCGATAAATCGCAATGTAGCGCCAGTAGCCAATCTTCTCGGATAGGTAGGTCGCGTAGAAGATGTACTCAGGCTTGAAGAAGGTGTACTTCTTATTCGCGGTGAGGAAGCCCAGGTCCAGCTGAAGACCAAAGTCGCTCATGGACTTATTCAGGAAGCCAGCATGTCGAGCTTCGTCGCGAGACATAAGGCCGAAGCACTCAGCCAACAAGGGGTTGCGGTCCTTGAGCTTGCGGCTCAACTCCTTGTAAAGCAAGAAGCCAGAGAACTCAGAGGTGCAGGACTGCTCTAGGAATTCCACAAAGACCTTGCGGGTCAGAGGATCCATGTCCTTGGTTGCCTCTTCGCTGAACTCAGAGTTCCGCACGAAGTGGTGGCGGTTGTAGTCAGCGCGAAATTCGTCCAGGATCGCCTGAAGCTCCTCTTCGTTGGGCGACAGGTCCATCTTGGCCATCGCTTCGAAGTCAGTGGTATAGAAGCGAGGCGTCAGGATGGTGTCCTTAGCCGGAGCTTTTACACCGGGCCGCATTTCTTCCAAAGCGGGCTTCTTCAGAGAATCTACCATTGGGATTTATTAAGCTCTCGCGCTACTGAACGCAGGCTACTGGGGGCTTGAGCAATCAAACCTTGACCACAGCAGACTAGTTTTATATCTCTGTCAGTTTACCAACAGGGGTGGATCTGCCCAAACAAGCCCAAGGAAGCGTCACACATTCAGTCACGTTCCGTAACATTCTGAAATTTTTGCTTCAGCACTTTAATCCAATCCGTTGCAAAAGCTCTCAACATTTCAATGAATCCAATGCTCCTCTTCGGTTTCCACGACCTCAACAGGGCAACTTCAGCACTGTTAGCGGCGTCTACGAGAAGAGCAAAATATAATGGAAGCGTCCCACCCACAGCGTGATGGCAACCCAGATCATGGCCCAGTCTCAAAACCAGACGGTTGTTCCCGAAGACAATCGCACCATGAATTCTTACCTGTTTTGGTTGCTGTTCTTCATGGGGTTTGGTGGGATTCATCGAATTTACAACGGCAAGATTGGAACAGGCTTGCTTTGGCTCTGTACAGGAGGCTTGTTTGGAATCGGCCAGATTGTGGACCTGCTGCTCATCCCAGATATGGCTTCTGAGCGGCGCATTCGCCTCTTGGCTAAGTCTGGGGCGCTGCGTCCTGGCATGGCAGTGGGTCAGGCTGTGGCTGCCCAACCAGTTACGCTGACGACCGATCAGAAAATGGTGCGACTGCTAGAAATTGCGCGGGAGCATGGCGGAAAACTGACTGTGCCCCAGGCCGTAATGGCGATGCAACTCAGCTTCGATGAGGTGGAAGCACTACTGCTAGAGATGCATCGCAAGGGCTATGCCGCGATGGATAATGATATGGAAACTGGCGTGATTGTCTATGAGTTTATGGGTCTGTAGCCCGAGTTAACTCATGGTGGCTCTGTAGGCTTAGGCACCTTGTGACAATGGCGATACGCTCCCCTTTGAGAGCGAATCTCGTTATATTTAAGGCGAAATTTCCATTCCCCCCTGGAGTTCCCCCATGGACGAAACCATGCCTGATGCTTCGCCCCTCAGTCAGCGATTCTTGGCATCTCTCGCCAGCTTCATGGAAAACGAGCATGAGTTACTGGGAGAAGGCGATATCTCGTCCAGGGTGAAGGTTGCGATCGCGCCCCAAGCTTCCAAAGGAATCGCTGACTCAAAAAACACTCAAGACACAGCATCGAGCAATTCAGATAATAATCCCCAAGAAAATCAACGTTCTACCTGAAGACGAGCCTGGGAAACACTTGAATTGTTGTAATCCCATTAAGCGTTAATGCGAGCTGTGAATGCTGGTTTCATTTGACTCTCTTTGGCGAGAGTCATTTCTAAACTGGAATTGTTAACTACCACAACAACCCAGATTTAATGAACCCAGCCTGCATGTTGTCGGTGGTTCGCTCCGTTGGAGACTATCGAGCTTTCCGCATCCACCCCAGCGATCGCAACCGCCTTGTCCTCCTCTTCGACCCCACCGTCACCGACCATTCCCTCACAGTCTGTGTCGAAATTTTTGACCGAGGCGGCGGCACGCCTTATCACCGTCACAACAGAGCCGATGAGATGTTCTACATCCTCAAGGGTGAAGGCATGGTGGTTTGCGATGGCCAAGAAATTCCCCTGCAAACTGGAGATAGTGTCTTGGTCAGACCGAACGGACTCCATGAGATCCACAACACTGGTCCAGGCAGGCTCTACGCCCTGAGCGTAATGGTCCCCAATGAGGACTTTGCCGAACTGGTTAAAAGCGGAGCCCCCGCAGAACTCGATGCAGAAGACCTAGCAGTCCTGAAGCACCAAGGCACCGCTTCCAATCTCAAATTTCCAGCCATGGCAATGGTTTAGATTTTTTCCATAGAACATAGTTGTCCTCTAGTGAGTGTGTTGCACAGCACATTCACTGTGAGTCTTAATCGCAGACAACAAGACTTGTAAATGGTGCTGTGTCATCAGGAGGTTTCGTTGCCAAAATGGATCTGACTTGTCGGAATCTTCCGATTGCATTACCCAAACTCGATCTTGGGAGATTTATAGATGGCTTCAAAGACAACCAAATCCAAAGCTGCAAAAAGTACTAAGAAAGCAAAATCAACCACTGCCAAAGCAGCAGCGAGCACGACCAAGAAATCAACCACGACTAAAGCTGCTAGTACAACCAAAAAGACAGCTACAACCAAAGCTGCTAACAGTAACGGAAAAGCTGTAGAGAGCAAAGCAGCGAGCCGCAATGGTAACGGTAAAGCGACAACGCAGAAATCGACTGAAGCCACGGCCCAAGCAGCTCAAAACGGCGGCTCAGCTATCAACATCGGCATAGAAGACGGCAAGCGCCAGGCGATCGCCGATGGTCTCTCCCGCGTCCTCGCCGACAGCTACACCCTCTACCTCAAAACCCATAACTTCCACTGGAACGTCACTGGTCCCATGTTCCAGACGCTCCACCTCATGTTCGAAGCCCAGTACACCGAGCTAGCTCTGGCGGTGGATATGGTGGCGGAGCGCATTCGTGCCCTGGGTTATCCAGCTCCGGCGACCTACAGCGAATATGCCAAGCTAACTTCCATTGAGGAAACGCCCGGTGTGCCTAAAGCGAAGGAGATGATTAAGCTTCTCGTCGAAGGTCAAGAAGCTGTCGTTCGCACCGCCCGCAGCGTTTTTCCCGCAGCGGATGAGGTCAATGACGAGCCCACGGCTGACTTACTGACCCAGCGCATGCAGGTCCATGAGAAGAATGCCTGGATGTTGCGGAGCCTGCTGGAAGAATAGAACTCTTCAGAATGTGGCTCGTATTTAGACCTTAGGTCTCAAACCCTGGTGGGGACATGGCATACCATGTCCCCACGGTGGTACCTGTATTACTGACGCACATTAGATTGGCGAAGATTGATGAGGCGATTCTAAAGGATAGCGAGGATGGCAAAAGATTCTCCCATTAGTGATTCCATCACGGCTCAGTTGCGATCGTGCATGGAGTCCCAAGGCATCCCCAGCTTTCGCGCCCTAGCCCAATCCGCAGGTATTTCTGAAGTCCAAATCCTGCAATTTCGCCGGGGAAATGCCCCCCAGATGCGCCTAGCCATGCTGCAAAAGCTAGCAGAAGCATTGCAGCTCGATTTACCAGAATTACTCACGGTTGCTGGCATCCAAAGCTCCGCAGTAGCAGCAGAAACGAGCGCGACTCCCTCCTCCTCGGACAGTGAGTTACGAGCTGAGTACGATCGCCTCAAGCAACAGCTCAGCCAGCAAGAAACCGAACTGCGCCAACGCTTCCAACAGGAAAGCCTATATCTACTAGAAGCCTGGATGAAAAACTGGCCCAGGGTTGTCCATGCGGTGCAAACCGATAAGCCAGACCTGGCAGCGGCTAAGATTCTCCCCCTGGTTAAACCTCTAGAGCAATTGCTTCAGTCCTGGGGGATCGAAACCATCGGTTGTATTGGCAAGCCGCTGCCCTACGATCCCCAGTCTCACCAGCTCATTCAAGGGCAAGCCCAAGCAGGCGAAACCGTGACCGTGTCGCGACCGGGCTATCGCCAGGGAAATCGCTTGCTCCATCGTGCGGAAGTTCGCGCTTAGGTTGGAATACATTTCTAGAGGACGAGCTTTATTGGGCTAACGGGGGAGAACTGAGATGAAACCTGGTACCATTCGCAGGGCTGTGCCTCAGGATTTGGATGCAGTCATGGCTATTGTGGCCGAAACCATTGTAGAAATGCAGTTCTATGGCAATGAGCAATGGAATACGGACTATCCCAATCGCGAGCGTTTCAGCCAGGACATCACCAACCAATCCCTCTACGTCGCCACGGAAGGTGGTGAGATTTGTGGCTTCATAACCGTCGATAACATCGAACCTGAGGAATACAGCGGGCAGCCCTGGCGCATCTACTCTCCCTGCAAAGTAATCCACCGCTTCGCCGTCGCCTCAAATCGCCGGGGGCAAGGCTGGGCTTCCCGCCTCGAAACCTATGCCGTGGGGTTAGCGAGAGAATCCTGGATTCACTACCTTAAAACCGATACCCATTGCACCAATCTCGAAATGCAGCATTTCCTGGAGCACAAAGGCTATGGACGGGCTGGAACCATGCGCCTGCCGGGACGCTCCCAAGATTACTACTGCTACGACAAAATATTAGCGATACCCACCTAACTCTCAACGGGTCCCCCCTCCCATCCAGCAATTTAGGAGAAACAACCATGGCATCTGAAAAGAACGTCCTCGGCGGCGAGCTGCAATGTTGCTGTACAAACCCCATGACGGGGTTTTACCGTGATGGCCATTGTAAAACTGGAGCTGAAGATCGCGGCGTCCACGTGGTCTGTGCCCAAATGACCGAAGCTTTCTTGAGCTACACCAAGGCCCAGGGCAATGACTTAAGTACGCCCATGCCCATGTATCAATTCCCTGGATTGAAGCCGGGCGATCGCTGGTGCCTCTGTGCAGCGCGCTGGCGAGAAGCATTAGATGACGGCCTAGCTCCCCCAGTGGTTCTAGAAGCCTGCCAAGAATCAGCCTTGAAGCATGTCACCTTGGAGCAGCTTCAGGCCAATGCCATTACCCAGGACTAAAGCCAGGTTATTCAGACAACCTGCAGCAACTATTCAGATATTTCTCAGGTCTGCTCGTTATAAATTAGACACCCACTAACCTCCCAGGGCCTCATTGCCCCCAAATCCTCACAACTAGGAACCATGCACAAACTATTATCATTGGCCTTGCTAGGCGGTGCCATCGCCCTCACCAGCTGCGTCGGCACTCCCAAAGCTGCCGAATCAACGCCTGCCGCTTCAGTAGCGGCCTCCACCGAAACAACCGCCTCAAGCGAATCAGCCGCCGCGACCGAAATTGCCTACTTCGAAGAAGGCGGCATTGCCATACGCGGCGCGGACCCCGTGGCCTATTTTACGGAATCAGCCCATGTGGCTGGCAGCGATGAATTCACCCATGACTGGCAGGGCGTCACCTGGAAATTTGCCAGTGCTGAGAACCGCGATAGCTTCATTGCTGATCCCGAAGCCTATGCGCCAGAGTACGGTGGCTTTTGTGCCTATGCCGTCAGCCAGGGATATACCGCTGAAATTGAGCCGGATGCTTGGAAAATCGTCGATGGTAAGTTGTATTTGAACTACAACAAAAAGATTCAGAAGCGCTGGGAGAAGGATATTCCAGGCTTTATTGCTGCGGCCAACCAAAATTGGCCTGGGGTCTTGAACTAGACAAGTCTTAGGGACTTTCAGAGGTTTAAGGCATCTTGTAGTTGAAGGTTGCTCACCCCACTCTTCAACTAGCTTAGAGTAGGCTAAGGCCAGCGCTCAAAGCTTGCATAGTCGTTCCGTTCCCTATCAATTTGATAAAATAATCTCGCTCTGATTAGGGAACGGTACGTATTTTGGATATTTTTTCTTTACTGAAGGTTCTTCAGGGACTGTCTGAATATTGATCAGCCTACTGTTGGGCAACACTCAAATCATAAGCGCTGATTGAGAATAATTGAAAATCGATTCCACTAGCCCAAGGATGTCCTTCTTAAAGAAGACAAGTCCTATAGTCGTCAAAAAAATGCGTTGCTAAACACTTAATCATTCTGGAGTATCTTCTTGAACTTGTTGGCTCTTAACGTCTTCAGCTCTGTTGCTGAAGCATTCACTGAACTAGCTAAACAGATTCAAGGCATTTTCTCGTTCTTACAATGGATAGACCCTAGGGTCCCCCCCAGGGCTGATTCAAAGTCCGCAAAGAGAGTCTGAAATGCCTATTCAGTCGTTTGGCGCTCTACTGGCTGAGAACGATAGAGTAATGGTTCTAGCTTGTCTCATTTGAGAATGAATCAGCCCTGGGGTCCCCCCTTACGAGGGCCTATTATTCATCAACGAAAATTATGGATTTTCGGCTCTGCCGTAAAACCATCAAACTTTTGCCTGCTTTGAATCAAGAAAAATTGCTTAAGCCTGAAATAACTTTGTATACAGTGGATATGTCCAATGACAGAAAACTGCAAATATCCAATAGAAATTTATGCAAAGATTCTAAAAGAAGCATTATCAGGCACTGTATCTTTAAGGCGGAATGAGCTTCTATATATATAGAGCTTGCCCTAATCAACATCGAATTTGATTAGAATTTAGGCAGAGTTCAGCTAAATCACTCCAAACCTAGATTATTGTCTAGAGTCACTCTGTCAATTTTCTGGCTTAGCAAATCGATAGAGTGATTCTTTAGTTAGAGCCATTAACTCAATCCATATAGGGTATGAGCATCCTGCAAAAGTAGAGATTCAGACGATTAAATCGTTTGCTTTATCGCTAGTTTTGCTTCCCTATTGTGAAGGGCGTTAATAACGGTGTCTAATTAGATTTGCTGGATAATTTGTTCCGAGCTCTGCAAGGTTCAGAACACGTTTCTGAAAAATTAGCAATTAAACATCAGGAGATTGAAGGTGTCGAAAGAATTAAAAATTTGTCATGATAGAATCCTGCCCAAAAATCTGATAAAGCCGCAAAGAATGATTAGAGTGGGGCCTCCAGCAAGACAGGAAGCAATCATTCTTCCAGATAAGCTTTGGCCCAATGGTTCAAAACTGAACGTGAAGTTTATGGCAGGAAATTCCACTCAACACGCGATTGTAAAAGAACAAGCTAATTGGTGGACGCAACATGCGAATTTAACATTTGATTTTAACGATGAGCATCCCGATGCAGAAATTCGTATTACATTTGACAGCAATGATGGGGCCTGGTCTTATCTAGGTACCGATGCTCAATCTATACCTAGCAACCAGCCAACAATGAACCTCGGTTTCCTTAATAGTGGGACCGCCGCTCATGAGTTTGGTCACGCAATTGGAATGGCACACGAACACCAAAATCCAGCAGCAGGAGTTGAGTGGAATGAGGATGTTGTCATCAGTGATGCCAGTGGCTCTCCTAATTTCTGGAGCCCCGCACAAATTAGAAATAACATCCTCAATAAGTACAGCGCAGATCAAATTAGAGGAACTACATTTGATCGTGACTCAATCATGCTTTACTTTTTCCCTGATAGCTGGGTGAAGAGCGGTGAAGGTACGAAGGAGAATGAAGTATTGTCAAAACTAGATAAGGAGTTTATTGGTAGCAAAAAGGCATACCCACGACCAGGAGGCTCAGAAGTAGAGCTTAGTATCAATGCAACACCTACATCAGCAAGTATTGGTGCCCCAGGAGAAGAAGATCTTTTCACCTTTACAGTTGGCTCAGGAGGCCGTCATGTACTTGAGACGGGTGGTCAAACTGACGTCGTGATGAAGCTATTTGGTCCTGACAGTAGAACAACTTTGATTGCTGAAGATGATGATGGTGGTGCCGGGTATAATTCAAGAATCGTTGCCAATTTGATTCCAGCGACATATCTTGTCCAAATCCGGCATTACAATGAAGCAAATGGAACAGGTATTTATAGCATCGGAGTGAGTCGATAGAGGAGCTTTCGAGATCTAGAATCCGTTGTTTTTGAACAGCCGTTAAAGAACTACGATGCCAAGCTATTGGTTCACGAAAAAGAAAGGGAACATGACAACTTCCCTTTCTTTTTCGTGAACACTTGTGAGTCCACTTGATACTAATTAAATCAGTTTTCTAATAAAAAACCTCCATCTTACTCAAAGAAGCTGGCTAACCAGAGTGCTAAATTATATGATTTTAGACGCAACTATCAATTCCCAAGTTTTTGTATTATCCCGTTTACTTTTCTCTATTCTTGGGCGCTGTACTAGAGAGTAGAGAATTAAGAGGACAGTGAGATGCAGACTTGCTTTTCGCGCATTATTTGGATTGACTTGGGATCAGACCAAAGAGGCACTGGCTTAGAGAGTAGGGGGTGAGGGAAACTCAAGTTGACTTTAGATTTTGGCTCCACCTAATGCGTTGTCCCCGATGCAAAAGTAAATCTCTTTTGAAGAATGGAAAATGCTACCTCTCAAGCAGTCAGGTGGTGCAGTACGACCACTGTCAGAATTGCCAGAAATGCTTCAATGCCAGGGCCAGGACTCTAATAGACCTCTTGCATGCATCATATGTTGGGAGTTGAGCCAGTTCGAGATTGTAGAGCGAAGCAATGAGGTTGAAACGCAGTCCAAAACGTTTACGACAGTTGCGATAACGCTGTGAAAGGATTCGAAAGACTTTCAGCTTGGCGAAGACATGCTCAATCTTGATTCTGGCTTTCGTAAATTCGCGGTTTTAACCCCTTTGGAACTGGCTCAAGGTTCCTCCCTTCGGCTTCTTAAAGGGGAGAAAGCTTCGAGGATGAAGCCGTGCGATGCCCTGATAGCCTTTGTCAGCGAGAATCTCGACTGACTCTGGGACCTCCAACTCAGAAGGCTTGAACAAGCTAAAATCTTGCTGTTTGCCCGCTCTATAACAATACTCCGGACAGTTTTTGATTCGCAACGACAGAATGAGGGTTTCAGCCCCCTACAAGAACCTGTTCAGCAACGAGAAATCAGGGGTTTCAGGCTCTGATTTTAAAACTGTCCGAACTGTTGTCTATAAGCGGTACAGAGAATCTTGAGGCTCGCGAGGTCGATGAGCACTTGAACACTCAACGTATGCTTTTCTTACCGCTATAGAACTGCTTTTGTTTTTTTAGGTTGCTTAATGGGAGACTCGCTCACATCTACAGTGATGACCTATAGCTCGGGGTCTTCCCCCGTTTTGAGGGCTTTCTTTCCCGGAAGATGGGCATAGTCACCAGCGGCGAGTTGCGTTTCAACTCGTTTAACGGTGCAGCAAACGGTTGATTCGAGTCCCCCAGCTAGTGGCAATATGAAACAGCGTGCGATATTCACGCCAATATTCAAGCGTCATCAGCAATTGGTCTTCGACTCCAAAACTAGGCTAGCCCTCTCGTTGACTGGTTTTGGGGGAGGCTAGGCTTGAGGGCTTCTATCAAAAGATGAAAGGTGTCAGACTCGAGCCCGCCAAGCGTCGAAACCCGGCTGGTTTGAGATGGCGAATCTCGGAATAGCTCATTCGGGTTGAATCATTGACTAAACATTTCTTCTAGCTGATTCCACAAAATCAGATTATTCATGCAAGAGATCTATTCTGGCATTGAGGGAAATGTTGAAATTTCCTTGGGTTCAATATCAAGTAGACGTCAGATGACAAGGGAACGATTCTGTGAAAATCTGTCTCAGCGATCGCCACAAACCAAGTCTCCACCCTGACGAATCCAGACAACCGTTTCCCAGCTACCATCAGCTTTTGGCACCGCCAGTTCCCAAGCATTCTCACTCACCCCCAAAGCATGGTTGGTGGTGATGCTCAAGCTCAGATCATCATCAAAGATGAGATGCAAGACCCGCTCACCCGAAAACTCGACGCTAGTAATAGCAGAACCACAAGTTGCATAGACCTGAAGTAGGGCAGCTTGTTCTGGTTCCAGACTTAGCTGAGGCGTCGCCATCACCAAATTTTCGGAGGGGAAGCG
>CALECT010000002.1 GCA_937949725.1 uncultured Pseudanabaenaceae cyanobacterium | reverse complement strand
CCAGGAGCCGCCCCGTAGTATGCACAACTCTTTTGTGCCTCCACCTTCTAGCCAAGCACTGCCATCAACAGGCGCACCCTCATAGCTATCGTGATATTGGTCCTGACACCACTCCAATACATTCCCATGCATGTCACATAGGACCAGCGGGGGCATTTGAACAGAAACCTACGGTTATGAAAGAGCAGAGCCCTAAAACCTTCTGTTTACAGTGCTTTCAGCGATTTCAGACTGGCGAGCGTTCTGGAAGGACCAGCGGGGGCATTTGAACAGAAACCTACGGTTATGAAAGAGCAGAGCCCTAAAACCTTCTGTTTACAGTGCTTTCAGCGATTTCAGACTGGCGAGCGTTCTGGAAGGCTGAAAGAGGGTACCGACGCCCTGAACTCATCGCAGCATCTCAACGAGGTAGCTATAGCTGACCCCCTCATGGACAAATGCTTTCTACGCTTAAATGTCTCAGATCTCAGTTTTTTAGTGTAATTTTTGTCAGATAGCCTCTCTTTGAATAAACACAAAATTTGAATTGAAGACTATCGCTTCAAACGACGCAAATTCGTTGTTTAAGAGTTGACCTTCTGCGCAACTCACAATAGGTCAAAATTATAAAGTCTTACCAAGAGAGCGTCATAGAGATTGATTAGTTCAGCATCTTGCAATTAAGCCTGGTTGGACTTGATTCTCACTGCAATTCTCATTGATGGACTAATTTAAGGTGGCCAAGACTTTCTGACTGACTGAAAGTCTTCAAAACTAGCACTATTTTGTTTGGTCCTGACCTCTAAGGGATGAAGGATAACCTTACCGTAAGGTTTGGAAGTCTTTCCCAGCAAGGAGCAGGGCCTATGAGTCAACCGGAACAGTTTCTATCCAGACGTCAGCGTTATCAACCCATCACACTGCCTGAACAGTTCTCAGATGAGGAGATGATCAGAGATTGGACGTTGTTTGAAATGGACAGGTCAGAATTAAGAAAATATCACAAGCGATTCCGCCTAAATTTAGCAATTCAAGTTTGTTCTGTCCGTCTCTATGGTCGATTTCTCAATCCAGTTCAGACCCTGTCTTCTCGAATTATAAGCTATCTGAGCCAACAATTAGAACTACCGCCATCACTGGTCATTGAAGTTCCTGAACGTGAGGCAACTTACTTAGAACAGCGTCAAAATATCCTCAAGTATTTAGGGTTTGAAAGACTTAGCGAACCTGCTCAGAAGCAATTAGAAATCTGGGTCGAGCGCAAAGCGAAGCAAGGGTTACTCCCCAATGAACTCTTCGCTCAGACCGAGGGCTATTTGCTAGAGAAGCATATTTTGCTGCCAGGCCCCTCTGTTCTAGAACGGCTGATCATCCGCATCTGCTCCACAGTCCATCAAGACCTTTTTCAAACTGTCTTTGAGCAGCTATCTCCAGAGATTCAGCAATCCATTGACAAGCTTCTGAATGTTCCAGAAGGTGAACAACGGTCTCATTTTCATCACCTAAAAGCCTATCCACCTGCGGCCAGCATCTCATCGCTGAAATCCTACCTAGAGCGCTATCAATCCCTTGTCAGTACTGGGATTGATGACTTCGAGGCGCGGATGCTGACGCCAGAATTTATGGATTATTGGTTCAAGCTGGCAAAGCGCTACAGCGCTAAGGACTTAAGACGATTTTCTAAGCACAAACGCTACACCTTGATGGTTTGCTTCCTACTTGAAACTCGCAAGGTTTTACTGGACCACCTGGTCAATATGCATGAGCAGTATCTCATCGAGATTAGCCGTAAAGCTCGCAACCTCTATGAAGAAAAGCATCGTAAGCTGCGCAAACGACAGAAGAAGGCCGTTGACCGCGTTCTGGATGTCAATGACTATCTGCTCGACTTTCCAGGCAAAAGACTCACGCTTCAATCTGGTCTCTGGGAGCGATTTGATAAGGTCCAGCTGCGCGGGGCTTTAGATGACCTGCGAGACTTCAAGCAGCTCGAAGAAAGAGGGTATGCGGACTTGCTCTTGGCGCGTTATCCCAGTCTACGGAAATACTTTGCTGAATTTATCCAGCTTTCCTTTGCAGCTGAACCGGGCAATGAAACGCTAATGAATGCGCTCGACCTCATTCGACAACTGGATTCAGGCGATCTCAAATCCTTGCCTTCAACGGCACCGATTGACTTTGTCCCGAAAGCGTTGCGCCCCGCCTTGCTTAAAGACTCCGGTCTATTGCGCCGCAACGCTTGGGAAATGGGCGTGGCCTTCGCCCTCAAGGATGCCCTGCGTTCGGGTGACCTCTATCTTCCCCAGAGCAAGCATCATGTCTCGTTCTGGGATCTCACGCTCAGTGAAACACGCTGGGAGCAGATTCGCGATTCAGTCTGCGATGACTTACAGCAGCCCTCAAAGCAGGAACTCCAGACCGTCCTCCCCCAACAATTCCAGCAGGCGCTCACCCAAGCCCAAACCCGATTCCAGGACGATGACTTCGCCACCCTTGAGAATCAGTAGATCACAAAGCTTGAAGGAAAGGGGGTAGGTTCAAGGCAGAATCAAGAAATAGCCATGAGCCTATCCCCAGAAGCATTATCGCCTCCGCCCAGCCTGAGCGATGAGCAAACCTTGAATGCAGCGGTCGCTTGTCTAAGCGAGCATTTGGAGCTCGATACACAGGGACAATTCAGCGCTCAGAGCTTGTTTGAAGTATTGCTTTGGGCAGCGAGCCGTCAGGACAGCATCGAACATGCGAGCCAGCTTCTCAGTGGAGTGCCCAGTGGGAATGGGATTCGCCATCATCTGAGCAAGTTGAAGGACCTCCCTGCTCTCGAAGGTCAGCTCAATAGCGCCTTGCAAGCCAACTTGCCGGGACAAATCATCAATCGCCGCCAGCGGTTGGCCATCGACCTTCATTTGATTCCTTATTACGGCAAGCCGAGCGAGACCGAAGGCAACTACGTTTATCGCTCTTGTGCCAAATCAGGAACCACTCGCTTCTTTGCCTACGCAACCCTGTACGTGATTCGGGCTCATCAGCGGGTCACTCTCGCGGTTCATGCCGTACCTCGGGGCGAAAGCTTGGTCGCGACAATCACTTACCTGCTCGCAGCAATTGAGTCTTTGAAGGTGAAAATTAAGCGCCTCTATCTTGACCGAGGATTCTTTAGCATCCCGGTCATTCGATGGTTGAAGGCATTGGGCATTCCCTTCCTCATGCCCGCCATCATTCGGGGCAAGACCGGAGGCACTAGAGCTTTATGCACAGGCTCTTGTAGTTATCGCACTTCCTACTGCCTCAAGAGTCAAAAATACGGCTCGGTTGACTGCCCCATGGTGGTCGTCTGTCGCTACCACAAAGGTCGCAAACAAAAGCATGGCATTCAGTACAGCACTTATCAATCAGTTGAGGTGCAGTAGCAAGCATTTGTAAACCATCCTTTGATGTCTTGCTCTGTCACTTGAGAGAAGGCTTCATCGAGTGCTTTTTCTAATGCCTCATAATGTGGAGTCTCTATTGAACGCACGATTGATTTCACCTTAGACCAACAGTTCTCAATGGGGGAGAACTCGGGTGAGTACGGGGGCAAGAATATCAATCGAGCCCCGACGGCCTCTACCAAGGGCTCAAGGTCTTCGCGCCGATGGATTGAACAGTTATCTAAAATCACGCAAGCTCCATCCCACAGCTGAGGGATGACCCGTTGAGTCATGAAGGCTTCAAATGTGAGTGCATCTGTGTAGCCCAGAAGATTGGCTCTGCCTAAAACCTGCTTCAGTCCCAGGGCGGCGATCAAGGAGACATTCTTCCCTCGTCGGTTGGGCTGACTTCCTCTAGCTCGTTTCCCTCGTTCAGAGCGGGCCATCAGTCTGACCATCGCTAAGTTCACCCCAGCTTCGTCAATAAAAACCAGGTTCTTGGCGACGAGGTCAGCAACCGAAGCGCGAAACTCAACCCTGGCTTGCTGGACTCGTTCGCTCGCCTTGAGATGAGGATAAAGCGTTTTTTTTGAAGGTGATGTTCAGCTTTTGCCGCAGCATCCGGTCCGTGGTCGAAACGCTGATCAAAACCTGGGTGCGTTGATTTAACATCTGACGCAGCTCTTCGAGAGTCGCATCATTGTTCTCAGCAACAAGCTGTCTGAGGATTTCGAGCTGTTGCTCATTGAGCTTGGTCGGAGTCTGAGCAGCCCTAACTTTGGGAGCGAGGCTACCGGTTTCACGAGACTGCTTTAGCAGCTTTTGCACGAAGCTAGTGGCAACCCCAAATTGCTGAGCTAGCTTTCGTTGTGAGATACCACCTTCGTAGTAAGCCTCAACGATTTTCTGCCTTAGGTCCAGGGAATATGCTTTAGGCAAGGGTCAACGCTTTATGGCTCATATAGGCTCTGCAAGAATACCTCAATAGCTCAATAAAGGCTGTA
>CALECT010000001.1 GCA_937949725.1 uncultured Pseudanabaenaceae cyanobacterium | reverse complement strand
AGATTAATTTAATGTTAGCTACTTGCCTTAAGACTAGATTCGCTTATAATCGTACTCATAAATTGAATAACGAGACATCCCTAAACGGCTCTCGCACGCAACTATGGCGGCGGGAGTCGTTTGCCTTTTTTTCGCCTGTTGCACGTTCACCCACAACAGGAGGGAAACTGTGACTCATCCGAAAAAACAAGACTTACCCATTTTTGTTGACAAGCATGAGCTGGCTGCCAGAATTGGCTACAGCCAGCACAGCTTCAAGCGATTTCGTAAAAATAAAATCTGGCAACAGGGAATCCATTACATCAAGATCAATTCTCGGACGATCCGCTACAACTTGGACCTCTGCCTCAATTGGCTTGCCAACCAGCATGAGCCGAAAGTCCATGATGCTTACATCGAAGAGCACTTGAAAATATGGCAGCCCAATCGTTCGCAACAACAAACCTGAAAGGTGCAGTGAGGACTCGTCACGATACAGCGAGTCACAATGCCAACAGATTGGGTGACTCCCAAACTTTGTACTGACCTTTGAAGGGTTTATCGCTCCACTAGAAATCCGGTACGGTAATGGACTCTACTGCTTTGGCGTAAATTCGATCAATCATCGCCGCTGAGTTACCGACCCACTTAGCAATCTGCACGCTGGCAATGCCAGCTTCTCGGCAAAGGCTACAGAAGGTATGCCGGGTCTGATAAGGATTGCGATATTCAATCTCTGCGAGGGAAGCTAGGATCGCTTTCCAAGCGCGTGTATTGAAATTTCCCCAATCAATACGCTTCCCCCTAGGTCCTACAAAAACATAATCATTAGGAGCTGCATCGTCAGAACGATGGGCATGTAGGAGCTGGCACAACTGTTCATTGATGGGAAACTTACGCTTGAGTTGGGTCTTAAGGCTGTACTTAAGCACAATCCCCCTTTTGCCACCATAGACAAACGCTTGCTCAAAGAGAATTTCCTCAGGAAAGATGTGTTTCCACTGGAGGGCGATCGCTTCTGAAGGGCGACATCCCGTGAGAAAGAGAAATTCAACCAGCGGAGCATAGTGACGATAGTAGTAGTGACTCTTGAATGCGGTAATGACCTGCGATCGCTCAGCTCGGGAAAAGGGGTAAACCCTGATTGACTGACAAGAGTTCAACTGGAGTTAAATGCTAATGTGATGGGTTTGAATTCCAAACGATAGAGCCGGTTGCGATGCTGTGTGCGAGACGCCATAGCGGGTTCAGGGTCTTTGTTGGAAGAGAATGCGACCGAGCGTATGAGCCTCCACCCATCGAGCAATGCGGAGCGAACCCAATCGAGGCCGATGCGAAAATAGCTGTTGCCTCGAAACCAGTGGGTATCGACCCAGCGACGCTTGCCCGCCTCAACGACCGCAACGCCTTGAGCGGTGACATACAGCGTTGCGAGCGCCATGATCAGACAGAGCCTGGAGAGGTCACAAACCGAGCGAATTTCCGACTTTTGCAGATTCCACCCGCTCGACTGGTCATCCAAGAAGGTCTCTTCGATGTCGAATCGCAGCGCATATTCTGCAAAAGTCTGTAGGTCAGTGGGTTCATCGCTCACCACCGCCCAGAGTTCACCGTTGAGGTTGTTGCAGCCGAAGATGACATGGACGGGGCCGTACCACTGAGTCTTATGGAGCTTGACGTTGTGGAGGCAACGAACTTCACCCGCTTTGAGATAAAAGCTTTTAGCCTGGCACCATCCCCCTTTGGAGCGCCAGACCCAGGTGCTGCTTTTGAGCCGGATGCGATAGTGCCAACCCAGCTTTCGAATGGCGCTCATCCCATCGGTCTGGATAAAGCCTCGGTCAGCGAGCAGAATGACCTTCACTCCCGAGGGCAAGCAGCCAGCGGCTTGTTTGAGCAGCTCGTCGTAGCAGTTAAACGAGACCGAAGCGCTGGGATGTTCAAACACTCGCCAAGCGAGGGGTAACGCGCGACCGCGATGGACGACGGCCAAGCGCACCAGACAATACTGGTCCCAAAACAGCGTCGTATCCAAGCTCAGATAGAGCTTTGGCTCCTGCCACCCTGCCAGGGCTTCGCGGATGATGGGCTTGTAGAGTCGATGGACGTTGATGCGGCTATTGCCCAGCCACCGCCGAATGCGTCGCTGGCGGCTCTGGGCATATTGACCGTTGCAGGGAATGTACTTGGCCCATTTGGTTAGACTCACTTCACCCGTTTGAATCAGAGCCGCCACCATCCACAGGCACATTGCCAGGTGAGTCAGATGAGCCCAGTCGGTGGCTTGACCTAGCCAGGCGTGAAGGGCATTGTAGAGGCGGGAGTTTTTTTCACAGCTGTCTAGAGTTTTGAGTGGTATCTGATTTTAGACCGCTGGCTCCCACCTCACTTCTCTGAGTTGCTAAAATTCAGCGTCAGACAGCGTTAGAGCATTCCTCAGGACAACTTTTGTCAGTCAATCAGGTCAGAAGCTCTGATTTTCACTGCTCCCTCTGGAGCGTTTCGGTCTGCTGTAGACTGCTGACCCATGAAAGAATCTCTTTCCCTTCCCCAAGCCAGAAAACTGGTTCTGCAATCCCAGAGGCTACCGCCGAAGCATCAACCCGGTTCTGCCACAGCAGCGACGCTAGGGGCGATCGCCCATCTCGGCTATATCCAGATCGACACCATCTCTGTCATACAGCGCGCCCATCACCATACGCTGTGGAATCGCAATCCTCGTTACCAAGCCTCTCAGCTTGAGCAACTGCTGGCCGATAAACAGGTGTTTGAATATTGGTCCCATGCTGCTGCCTATCTGCCCATGCTGGACTACCGTTTCAGTCTGCCTCGCAAACATGCGCTGGCAACGGGTGCCCAGAGCCACTGGTACAAGCGCGATGAGTCGATGCTGAAGTTGGTGCACCAACGCATTGCCACCGAAGGGCCTTTGATGGCCAAAGATTTTGAGAATACCGGTAAAAAGAGCGGTGCCTGGAGCGCTAAGCCTGCCAAACGTGCCCTGGAATATTTGTTTATGCAGGGGGACCTAATGGTGCCCCACCGCATCAAATTTCAGAAGGTTTACGATCTCACCGAGCGGGTTTTACCAGCAGGCATCGATACCACCCTGCCCAAGCCAGAGAAGTACGCCCGATTTTTGATTACCCAATATTTGCGTGCAAACGGACTGGGGCAACCTACTGAAATTTCCTATTTACGGAAAGGGATAAAGCCGCTGGTTACGGCGACCTTAGAGGCGATGGTTTCGTCTGGCGAGCTGCTACAGATTGCTGTCGCTGACCAGCTCTACTACGCCTTTCCGGCTTCACTGGAACTGCTCAGTAAACCGTTGGCCCGTAGCAAACTCAAAATACTCTCGCCCTTCGACAATCTAGTCATTCAGCGCCAGCGCCTAAAGGCACTCTTTGGATTTGATTATCTAATTGAATGCTACGTTCCCGAGGCAAAACGCCGCTACGGCTACTTCTGTCTTCCGATTCTATGGGATGGAAAGCTAGTCGCTCGCATGGATTGCAAAGCCGAGAGGAAAGCATCGCTACTTCACATTTATCATCTCGCACTGGAGCCAGAAGTTGCGAAAATTGAGGATTTCATTGGAGCATTGCATCAGGAATTAAAAGCATTTTTGCAATTCAATCATTGCAACCAGATTTGCTTACACAGAACCTCCCCTGCTCAGGTCAAATTAGAGTTGCAGCATTTGATTAATGAGTTGACGAATTGACTACCTTTCTACCTGGTTAAACATCGCTGCTATGGCACTTAAAGCAGCAAGAGGCAAAAGGCAAATCTATGGGGGCCAGCCCCCAAGCCCCCGCCATTGGGAGACTTTGTCCCCCAATGGATTACCCCCTGCTACAACGGTGTGGAGGTATGAAGTTACAGGGTGAGGCGGCCTTTGGGATTGGATAGGGGCAATGTGGTTCTGGGTTTAGTTGATTGGTAGGGCTACCGCTAACGCGGATCAAGGCTCTGGGTTTAAGGCAATGAGAAATTTCTATAAATGCTTAAACCTTGTCCGGCTCCCCTTCTCTCTTTAGGAGAAGGGGCTGGGGGATGAGGAGGCTGTTGGATTGAACAAAAGTATGATCACAATCTGATAGAAAGGTTGAAACCTTGTTCCGGCTCCCCTTCTCTCTTTAGGAGAATGGGCTGGGGGATGAGGAGGCTATTAAAACAGCTTTTGCAATAGCAACTCTCTTTGTTCACTACTAATGTCCGATCGCGTTCTCAACGCATCACAAAGCAACGTACAGCCTTGGTAATAATTCTGGAGCGCCTGGACAGCTTCGGGGTCGCCGTAGGCTGCGATGGGAAATTGCAGCTTTTCGGTTTGCAAGAATGGATGCCTTTCTTGGTCCGGGCGGGAGACGGTGCCGACGAGTTTGCTGATGGCTTGGCGAATGCGGGGATGGAGGTTCGCTAGGGGATGGATGGGGTCGCTGGATGCTTCGCTGTTGCTGGGGTAGTCGTGAGCTTGAGCGTAGTCGGTGAAGCGATCGCACACCTCCTCTCGAAACAGCTCAGGATGCTGCAGCACATAGTTAAAAAATAGATCGCGCACTTCGGTTACTGTTTCCACGGCTTGAATCGCCCGGTGCAGGTCTGGACTTTTCCAAACATGGGTGAGGGCATCGCTAAAGACAAAGGCCTCTCTGACTTTGAGTTTGTCTTTGGTCTTTTGGTTTAAGTTGCATTTGAAACAGTGAGCCAGCACCAGGTCATGATTAAAGGCGTAGTCCAGCTTGAGCGCATGGCTGATGCGCCGACCCAAATCAAACTTGTAATGATAGTCCGTGCAGAAGGCCCGGATGATGAGAGCTGATTCACTGGGGTTTTGGGCTAGGGCTTGCTTCGCGGCGCTAGGGCTATGGGGATTGCTTTGGTAGAGCTTGATCAAGGCTTCTGCGACTTGGCGACCGGCTTCAACTTGGGATTGGGCGACTGCATTTTGCTGAGCGAGATAATCCTGGAGCTGATTGGCCATGAGCGTCAGAGCAGGTAAAGCCTGGCTGGTGGGCAGGCCCTCAATCACAAAGCAAAAGACTTCATACCAGCCTGGGTCAAAGCAATGTTGCCTCAGCAAGTCTTGAAACGGAGTTTCGGCATGATCGCACTGTTCCAGCTGCTCCAAAACCGATAGGGCCATTAAATACTCGTGAAAGGACAGATGGGAGAAGCGGTAGCTGTTCCAACCCTCCTGTTGGATTAGTCCGTAGAGGCGTTCGATGTCGTTGAGAAAGTCTTTGGCGCTGAGGTTGGCCAGATCCTCATTCGTGAGCTGGGCCTTGGCTATAAATCGCCGGGTGGCGCTGAAGCGCTTTTCGGGCTGGCTAAATCCGGCGGAGGCGATCGCTTTCAAAATCCGCATTTTGTCCCCATGACTGCGCTGGGCAAAGGCCGAGGACCAGGGGGTCATATGGTTGGAATTCCAGTCATCTAGCAGGCTCTCAAAGGCCAATTCGTAGATTTGGAGCTTGCCCTGGGGCAGGCTGCTGGAATTCTCGAAGGTCATGCAGAGTAGTGTCAGCAACAGCGGCGTTTCCGCCAGCTCATAGCTCTGGCGGCTGTCCGTTTGAATTTGGCCCAGCCAGTCGAGGAAGCCGGCTTTGGTCTTGGTGCTGTGCTCAAACCACTGGTCGAGGAAGGCTTGGATTTGGTTATGGTCGAAGGGCTCTAGGCTAGCCTGGGTAAAGTCTTGGTGGAGGCGCTGATGGGCAGCGGTGCGGCAGCTAATGACGACATGGTTGCGGTAGAACAGGCTGAAGTTGGTCAGCACGAGTTGCTTCGACAAGTCCTCTGCAATTTCATCTTCACCATCGAGGAGGAGCAGGATATCGCCCTGCTTGAAAAGCTGGCTGAGAACTTCGGGCTCCAAATTGCAGGTGTGCTGATAGACCTGGGCGATCGCCTCAAACAGGCTCTTACGGCTAAGTGGCTCGGCGATTTCCCGCAAAGCAATAAAAATGGGGACTCGCTGGGGTTCTAGTTTGCCCTCAATGCATTGCAGCGCCAGGTATTTGAGGAAGGTGCTCTTGCCCGCTCCCGGCGCCCCCAGGATATGGAGGTAGGGATAGCGAGCAACGGCTTCTGCACCCCTAAGTACTTGGCTAGCGTTGGCCCCGGCATCATGGCCGGAGTCCAGGCCGGATTCCTGGGGGGCTAGGTCGTAGAGGTCGCTGCTGTGAAGGATTTTGAGCTGAGGGGCGATCGCTTCAAACTGTCTCCCTCGGGCTCGGCCCAGTAAGGTCAGGCTTTGGCAGCGCTGGAGGGTATAGTCCTGCACCTGGGCTCTAATCTGAGCGGGATCAATCAGGCGGTTCTGGTTTTGGGCTGTGATTTGGGCTGCGTTTTTAGCTGCATTCCCATGACTGCTGGGCTTCCCCGTCAGCAGAGTCGCTGTCTCTGCTGAGCGATGGTCTGGCGCTTTGGCAGAAAATCGGACTGGAGCCGGGCTGTCGGGTAGATCGGCGATCGCCTGCCAATCCAAACCCAGTTGCTCACACACCGAGATAAACAGGGGCTGGGCAATGGCAGCACCCTTAAAAAAGTTGGTAATGGGCTGACGACTACAGCCCACCTGGACACGCAGGACCTGTTGAGTCAGCCCCGCCCGTTGCAATGCTGCTCTGGCAGTGACGACTCCCTCGGGGGAGGCTTTGAGTGAGGGCTTTGCCATGACGAGAGATCCGCTGGAATCAGCAGCTTGGGCAAGGGCAGTAACAATGTTTGATTCTAGCGTTCGCTGCTGTCTATCTCCTAGATAAACAGGGATTTGGCTGATTTAGGTAGGTTTTACAAATTCTTTAATTAGGAATTTGCTTGACTTAGGAACTAGTCTTTACTTAGGATTTACTCAGGCAATGTCCAGGCGAGATATCTCCCCTAGACAACATATCTATGCGATGTGTGGCCCGAAATCGTTCAAGCCGATGCGCGCTCGGACCGAACGAGACAAGACGTAAAAGAAGAAAACAGGAGAACAATCCCGTGGCGTATCAATCTCGCAACAACCATCGGTTTCACAGCAAGCCGACTTTTGAGCAATCCCTGGTTCGTTTGCTCGGTCACCGCCCTGGCTCCATTCAGCGTCGCCGTGCCTTGGCTCGGCTGATGGAAGCCATGGCTGACTCCGGTCAAATTTGGACCGGCGATCGCTGTGACTCCGCCCTATACGACCAGGTGCTCCAGCAGACTTGGACTCACTTCTGCCACCATCCCGAGGATTACCTCCGAGGCGGTGTGATCAAAACCTTCAATCGCCGTTTGGTGACATTGCTTCAGGTGGCCTAGTAGGTTCCTTTATGGAAATTAGTTGCTTGACGAACTAGTTTGTTGCTACATCTACATCACGGTTGACTACATTATGGGACTTTCAATTGGTACGTTAATAGCTCTGAGCCTAGGCAGTATTCTGTTTCGCTTTTTCGGCATTTGCAACGAATGGGATCGCAAGATTCTCTTTACCCTCGGTCGCTTTACCCGTGTGGTGGGACCAGGGCTGTATTTCTACATTCCGATACTGCAAAGCCCTAAGCAGACCGTTGATCTGCGCATCGTCACCTACACCGTGCCGCTGCAAAAGGGATTGACGCGGGACAACATTCCCGTGGATGTAGATGCGATCGTCTTCTACAAGGTCCACAACGCCAAGTTCGCGGTCCTCAACGTGGATAGCTATCGCGATGCCACCCAAATGGCAGCCCGAGCCGCGATTCGAGACATGGTGGGTAAATCCAATTTGGATCAGCTGCTGTCGGAACGAGATGCCGTAGGCGATCTCATTCGTGCTCACATTTCCGATTTTGTGATGCAGTGGGGCGTAACGATCATCTCCGTTGAAGTCAAAGACGTGATCGTGTCGTCAGAGCTCGAAGAAGCCATCTCCCGTGAGGCCGCTGCAGAGCGAGAAAAGCGGGCCAGGCTCAAACTGGCTGAGGCAGAAGAACTCGCTGCGGATGCCATGACCCTGGCAGCTGAGAAATATGCCAAGTCTGCAACGGCGCTGCAATTGCGCTCCATGAATATGCTCTATGAGATGTGCATGGAGGGGAAATCGACCATGGTATTTGTGCCCACGGCTAGCAACGGCAGCGGTATGCCCAGCTTGATTGGGGTGGAGGGGATTCAGGAAATGTTGCAACAATCAGAGCCCGCACGAATTCCCAGTCTGGAAAATTAGCAGTCGGTTGTATTGCTGTTCCTTTGTGATAGCTGGGGATGGTGGTGGTTTGTGTTCAATCTCGGTTTGGCCGGTTGAGTAACGGTTTGTCACTGCGTTGATACAGACCTTGGACCTTTTTTAGGCCCTTGCTCTGGCTGGCTCGGAATCGCTCACTTTAGGAATTGCGAGGAAGTTGACCGATGACGGAACTAGAACAGAATGCGATCGCTCAGATACCCACTCAGTCTGAAAATGCTTATTTGCAAGTGGGCTCTAGCCAGCTAAATGTGCTGAATCATCGCTATGAGTTGCGTCAGCAGCTCAGCCTGAAGCCAGGCAGGCAGACCTTCTTGGCCTGGGACTCACAACAGAATTGTGCGGTGGTGGTTAAGGTGCTGTTGTTTGGCAGCGACTTGCAATGGTGTGATTTCAAACTATTTGAACGAGAAGCACAGATTCTTCAGGCCCTCGATCATCCCTCAATTCCCAAGTACCTTGACTACTTTGAGCTAGATGAAGCTTCGATTCAGGGATTTGTGCTGGTTCAAACCTATATTGCAGCCCCCACGCTGGAGCAGCTAATGCAGCAAGGGCGTCGTTTTTCCGAAGCTGAGCTCATCGAGCTATCCGATCAGCTTCTACAGCTATTGGGCTATTTGCATGGTCAAATGCCAGTGGTGATTCACCGAGATATTAAACCCAGTAATATCCTTCTAGCCCCAAAAGATAGTGGAGAGAATCAGCAATCGAAATCAACTTTTGGGAAAGTTCATCTAATTGATTTTGGCTCTGTTCAAGCCAGCACCAGTGGTACACCGGGTACAATTACCATCGTCGGTAGTCATGGCTATATTCCTCTAGAGCAGTTTGGTGGACAGGCTGTTCCTGCTTCCGATTTATACAGTCTAGGGATGACGATGCTGTATCTAGCCAGCGGCACTCATCCCAGTGCAATGCCCCTGGCTAAAAACGGTCGAGTGGAGATGAAGCTACCGCAGTTGAGCATTCGCTATCGACAGTGGCTAGACAAAATGACTCATCCCTATCTTGAACAGCGTTATGACTCTGCCCAGTCATCGAGATCGGGATACGCTCTACTCATGGCCCATAATACTGCTGATTCAAACTCACTGAATAAACAACAGTTTAGTCAGAGGCTATCAGTTTCTTATGAGTCAGATCGATTGCTGATTGAGTTTCCACAATCTGACTCCATGTCAACAAAACTAGAAAATTTTGGATGTATTACAATGATGTTTTCCTTTTTTCTAAGTCCGATATTTGCTGTTCAATTGGGTCTGCCAGGACTCCCGTTCGGACTACTATTTTATTTCTTTATTTTTATAGCTGTGTATTCCTTCGCAAAGAATACTTTGACCAAAAAATCGGATAAATTTTCTAAAAAATCAGTACTAGAAATTGGAGAAGAATATATTTTCTTATTCCCCAATAAAAAATTGTTTTTAGAACGAAAAAAATCCGAGCAAGCCTTCGAAGTAGCATCAATATGCTGATTTATACACCAAGCCATCAGGTGCAGGAATGCGTCGATCTGAGCAAAGATGAAATCAGGCGAATTAACTCTTCCACAACGGCTCAGCTTTGTCTTCATGCAGGCTCGGAGCAGTATGTAATAAATGAGCTGAAGGCAGATGAATTCTGGGCACTCGGACAAATTATGAGTGATTATTTGGATATTGAATTGCAAGTCGTTTACCCTACGCCTGAGCTGCCACCTGAGCCTAGTAGCTGCGGTGGGTGTTAACCTCTCGCACTGACTTGTCCATCCTATAGCGATCAGTGATGACAGATCTTGAGTCTCAGTTATGGCAAAAACTTCAAGCTTTCCAGCTGGATCCGCCTGGAGCAATCTTTCCCTTTTCTAAAAAGTTAGCTTGGGACTATCGCTGGTCTCCTACCTATACACTGCGGGCGATCTCTGAATATAAGCGATTCCTATTTCTCGCTCGATTTGCCAATCACATAGTTTCTCCCTCAGCGCCTGTAGATCGCGTTTGGCATGCCCATCTACTCTGCACCCATTCCTACTGGGATGACCTTTGTAGTCAGGTTTTGGGTCAACCATTGCATCATTCTCCTAGCTTGGGAGGCAGAGCAGAAGGGCAAAAATATCATGCTCTCTATGAGCAAACGCTTCAGAGCTACAGCCGTTATTTTGGTGAGCCGCCAGTTGATATTTGGCATTCACCGCGACTACGCAGCGAGTCCGTCAACTTTCAGTGGGTGGATCGCCAGCGTTATGGCCTATTTCCTCGCTGGCAAACGACTTATCAGAGTTGTGAAAGAGCAATCTTAGGTACACTAAAGAGGTTGACCTAAGCTGCTGGAACGACTGCTTAGTGTTGGCTAGCCATGATTATTGTTACTTGGGTTTCCCTGTCCCATGGCCTCCCCTGCACTGTTTGAACAAGCTGAAACCCAGTGGAATTTAGACAAACTCTACGCTGATCTCGCTGAGGCTAAGTGTGAAGTTGTTCCCCATGCCCGCTCCCATGAGCTGACCGAGCTGGAACGCACGCGTCTACGCGGCCTCCTCCTGGGCCGCAGCCCTGCTGACATTGCCTATGAGCAGCATGTGGTTGAGGGCACTGTGGAAGTGGCGCTGAGCAATGGTATCTATCGCTATGTTGAGGTGCTGATGGGTCGAGATCGCACCAGCCTCGAAAGCTGGAAGGATGTCTCCACTTGGCTCCAAGCGGCAGGCTACTCTGCTCAGCAAGTGGCGATCAACTGGTCTCAAATGCCAGATATCCCCAAGCTCTACGGGCGAGAGGCTGAACTCCAACAGCTCAAAGATTGGATTCTTGCTAACCCATCGAATCGCGCTAAACCCAGCCCATCATCAGCTCGTCTAGTTGTCATCAACGGTCGTGCTGGAATTGGTAAAACTTCCCTGTCCATTGCCTTAGCCAAGACGATTCAATCTGAGTTCGAAGGGGTCATCTGGCAGTCCCTGCGCTATCGTCCCAAGCTGGAAGATCTACTAATACAGTGGCTTGTACAGCTGCCTAATGCCACGGCTAATCACACTACTCCTGGCGAATCTGCCAATTGTTATGACCAGCTCGCAGTCCTTATGGACTATCTGCGGGACCATCGCTGCCTCGTCATCCTCGATAACTTTGAAACCCTGTTCACAGGGGGTAGCTTTATGGGTGAGTATGAGCCGGGCTATGAGTTTTATGGTGAGCTATTGCGGCGCATTGGGGAACAACAGCACCAGAGCTGTGTCCTCGTGACCAGTCGTGAAGGCAATCGCGACATGCCCAAGTCCCGAGCCAGTAATAGTCCTATCCGCCACCTAGACCTCGCCGGACTTCAGCCCCAGGCTGCAATGGAAATTCTCAAAGCTGAGCAGCTCGCTGAGGCGGAGAAGTCCCAATGGCCCGCGCTAATTAAGCAATATGGCGGCAATCCACTGATGCTGAGGATTGTGGCCATGACGATCCACGAGCTATTTGAAGGTAATGTGAGCCAGTTTTTACACCAACGCATGACCCTATTCGGCGATATCAAATTCTTGATTGATCAGCAGTATGAGCGTCTCTCTAGCCAAGAACAGGAGATCTTGCTTTACTTAGCGGATGCAGCGAAGCCGGTTCCTCTGGAAAGTTTGACCCAGCCTTATCGATTGGATGCGGTGATGGGATTGTTAGGGCGATCGCTGATTGAGAAAAGTAGCGCAGGCTTTACGTTAATCCCCGTGGTGATGGAATATGTGCGTCATCACCTGCCGTGAGGCCCGCTGTGAGCTACTGCATTAATCCCCGCTGCGCCCAACGGCACAACCCTGAGGGAGAAGAACATTGCTTAACCTGTGGTAACCCTCTGCTGCTAGAAGGTCGCTATCGCTTGCTGCGTCCCCTGCGTGAGCTAGATGAGTGGGAGCCAACAGAGATCTTTGAGGTTGCTGATTTACAGCCGATTGACGCTGCCGATGGAGCCCAGGGAGAAGCTCGGCCCCATAAAGTGCTCAAAGTTCTTAAAAAGCCGATCCTGTTGACGCTATTTGAGCGGGAAGCCACCACGCTGCAAGCCTTAGATCACCCTGGAATTCCCCAGGTGGAATCGGATGCTTACTTCTCTGTGGAGTTGACAGGAGAGTCTCGATCTCGCCCCCTCTACTGCCTGGTCATGGAGAATATTCAGGGCAGTAACCTAGACAGCTGGCTCCAAGATCATGGTCCTATTGACCAAGCCACAGCCCTCGACTGGATGGCTCAACTCGTAGACTTGCTGAAGCAACTCCATGCCGCTGCTCTCTTTCATCGAGATATCAAACTCTCCAACATTATGCTGCGTCCCACGGGACAGCTTGCGCTCATCGACTTTGGAACGGTTCGCCCCCTCAGCAATACCTACTTTGCCAAAATGGCGGGCCAGCGGGATATCACGAGCGTCATGTCACCAGGCTATACCCCCTTGGAGCAAATCAATGGCAAAGCCGTTCCCCAATCTGATTTTTACGCCCTGGGTCGTTCCTTTGTCTACTTGTTGACGGGGCAACATCCCCTAGATTTACCAGAAGATGACACTAGCGGTCAGCTCGCTTGGCAGGAAAAACTAGCTCAGCCCCTCTCCCCTTGGTTTGCCCAGCTCTTGGATGAGATGATGGCTCCGTTCCCCGGTCAGCGTCCCCTCAATGCCCAGCTTCTTCAGGAGCGTTTGGCTAACGCTTCGCTGAATGCTGCTCAAGCGGAAAGCACTGCAAAATCCGCTAGGCCGCTTTGGCAGAGGCGGTGGGCGATCGCTGCAAATCTAATTTTGTTGCTTATACAGATTTTTGTGGCAGGTCAATGGTTTTCAGCTCGCCAGCGTTCCCTGCAATCTGTTCCAGCTGAGCGTCAAACTCAGCTATGACTTGAGCAATCGCTCTGTCTCTTCCTGGGCCGTAGCCATCGCTTTCTCGACGGATGTTTGTCCCCGCAAGATCTCACTTAATGCAGTTTGCAAAATGGTCGAGGCGGCATCGTACTCGCGCAGGCTGGGACGAAATACCGACCCCTGTTGAAGATAATTGAACAGCTGAGGCATCTGGGGATATTGACTGACAATGTCTGGGTCTTGAAACAAAGCCGTGCGACTGGGCAAATAACCCGATGCTTCTACAAAGGTTTTCTGGGCAGGCTCACTGGTGAAATACTTGATTGCTTCCCAAGCTTCTTTAGGATGGCTGGCATTGCGAGGAATACCAAAGCCCCAGCCCCCGCGACATCCCTTGGCAGGGCCAGAGCCGAATGATAAGGGTGGCGCGATCGCCACATCATCTCCCCAGTCCATAGCCCGCAGACCTGCACTAACGTAGGGCCACCCCCGTAAGAATGTTGTCTGTCCTTCTTGAAAGACTTCTAATGATGACTTTTCCGTATAGGCTGCCACAGCCTCAGGAGAGATCTTCTGGGCTATTAGTTGCCGTAGCACTTTTGCCGCTTCTTTCGTTGCGGGCTGGGTTAAGCCCACTACTCGGGTCTCAGGATCGATCCAAAATGCCCCTTCAAAGCTACTCATCACCTCCATGAAATTGGCCACTAAGCCCTCGTAGGCTTTGCCTTGCCAGAGATAGCCCTGTTGATTGGGGGAGGTTGCTTTGATTTCTTCAATGCCTCGGGCTAGGTCATTTACAGTCTCAGGGAGAGAGTCTGAATTCCATTGGTCCTGGCGGTAATACAACAGGCCAATATCGGAACGCATGGGCAATCGATATTGATGTTGATCAATCTTGCCAGCTGCTAATTCGCTCTCTAAAAATCCAGAGAGATCGACTGCATCTTGCTCAATGAAGGGATTAAGATCCTCTAAATAATCTTGGAATTGGGCCGTCCAAATCACATCCATATAGACCAAGTCATACTTGGCAGCGCCCACTTGGATATCCAGGGTGTAAATTGCTTCTCGCTCATCGGTGGTGAAATCGGCACGATTGCTACTTCCAGCAGGCTTATTTGGATTCTCCGGTACCAGCAGAATCTGAATCCCAGGATATTCCGCTTCAAACCCAGAGATCACGCTTTGCCAGGGTTGTACCTCTTCCTTGGGAACGACAAATGATAGCTGCACGTCAGCTTGGGGCCAGGTCAGCAGCCAGGCTGCGATGCAGAGGATTTGGATGAGTAAGAGGCCGAGTAGCGATCGCAGCGACAGGCGGCGAAAGCGGAAACGGCGTTTGCGTGGATTATTGGGGCGCACGTTGATTGAGGAGCCTCAAACCAAAGACTGTCACGAGCCATCTTAGATCGGAATGAACCCGGTTCCGCAGCGGAGCTAGAGGGTCTCGCGAGCTATGCGGTTCAGCCATAACCTACGTCATAAGCAGGCTTATGGACTCTGAAAGGCGATCGCCCCCTAATCTCAATGTTGTCATCCCAGCAGATGGAAAATGTGGCGTTACTGCCTGCCTGGATAAAGATTTCAAATAAACCTATAGCCAACCTGGGTTCTGAGTCTCTGTTATTTCATCAACGTTAGAACTCAGATTTTGCTATGCCGTCTACCCATCGACTGAGAAGAAGCAGCTTTTCTTTCTCTGTTGACGTTTCTGAGCTTTGAAATGGTATTGCATCCTAAAAAAATCCCCTCCCTCTTCAAATGGATTGTGGTGGGGGTTTGCGTCTGCTTACTGAGTTTGGGAATGAACCATGCTCAAGCTGCATCGCCTTTCTTCTGGGATTTCATTGATGTAGATCTGGTTCTTCAAGAAAATGGCGATCTGTTAGTTACCGAAACGCAAAAGTATAACTTCACCGCTCCCCATACGAATCAACGCTATCGATATATTCCCTTGACCTTTGTTGATCAAATTACTGACGTGACGGTCTCTGAGGCAGGTCAACAGCTACCCATTAAAACAGGCGTTGAGAGAGGCCAGTACTGGATACGCTGGGAGCACCCACTCAACACTCCCGAGTCTCACATCTTTCAATTAAACTACCGGGTGATTGGCAGTATTCAGGCAAATGAAGGCGATAGCCTAATCTATTGGCAGGCACTCTTTCCCGATCGCGATGCTCCCATTAATCGGAGCCGGGTGACTGTACATTTACCAGTACAGCTTGCAGGAAAGGTGAGCTATTTCAGTGGCAAGGGCGTTAAGGCGAAGGCTCGAAAAGTCGATCCCAGAACGATTGTCTTTGAAATGAAACGGCCCATACGTCCAGGTCAATCTTTTAGCGCTAGAGTTCGATTTCCTGCGGAGATCTTGAATCTGCCCCTGTCGAAATGGCAGGCTTCCCATGCAGCGATCACTCAGGATTCCACAGCAAATCGGAGGGCGGAGACTGTTCCCAGGGCAACTCGAACTGCTGAACCAGAAGGAGATAAGTCTCTTCTATGGTTTCTGGTGATGATTGTGGTTTCAGCGTTTTGCAGTCTTGTGTTTGGCCGCTGGGGGCAGCAGTCTAGCGGGGGGCATCATCACGGTGGAGGTTATGGCGGCAGCTATGGTGGTGATAGCTATGGCGGCGGTAGTGGTTATGGCGATAGTGGCGGAGGAGATGCAGGCGGCGGTGGTGGTGGCGGCGGTTAGTGAGCGTTGAAATGTTTAAAACTAGGGGCGATCGCATCCCAAGTTATTGCTCTAGATGCCGCTAACGACTGACCCCTTGCAATGCTGGATCACCAATCTGACAGCCAATCCGATTAAGGTACCCCCACCATTTCTATCAGGGGTCTGCCGTAGAAGCGCGCAGCCTTATGCCCAAAGGAGATGCGGAGTACAACCACTAGGATATGGAACGAGGATTATAGTTGCATCAACAGCAGAGGGCTGACCTTAAAATCTTTAAGGCCAGCCCTCTGAGTGAATCTGTGATCCTATGGTCTGCCAACCGGGGGGTTACTCAGTTAGACAGTCGAGCTTGCGATGCTAGCTATTAAAGGACCAGTTGAGGATGTCGTGATTATTGGCTAGCCCACCGGTGCCTGCTGTAAATCCAACATAGGCCTGATTGCCCAAGAAGGCATCTAGCGCTAGTTCTTCAGTGAGCAAGGCATTGCTGGGTTTGACTGAATTGTTGGAGAGATAAACTTCCAATTGATTCGTGGTACCGCTGTAGTCCACCCAGGCTGTCAACGCTGTGCCACCATTTAGGTTGAATGGCGCGTTAGCTGTCTTCAAAGCTGCGTCGACATTGCCATTGCGCAGAATTGACAGGTGGTTGCCGTTGATGTCGCGACTGCCGTTGTCGTAGGTGTCGAATTCAACCGCAAGACTGTTGCCAATGCCAGCATAGCCTAGGTCTCCTCCCGAACTTCCCAGGGCAGTCGTCTCAGCGCTGCTATTTTGCAGGACAAAGCTAAACCCATCAGCGCCACCGTTCCCCTGCCCACCGGAGATCTGGAATTGGAACTGGCTGGAGAAACTAGTGTCACCGTCAATTTGCAAGGCTTGGGTGAGGTAGGTGCTGCCCGCTTGAAATGGGTTCGTATCGGTTAGGCGTAAGCGGTTGTTAATGCCTGCGGCCGAACCATTGAGATTGAGTGATGCCAGATCGGCGAAGTCATTCAAGTTCGCATTGAGATTGGTGGGGGATGCATCAGGCTCCCAGCGTAGAATGTTGCCAGAAACAAGATTGACGCCGTAGAGCTTGCCATCCGGTCCCATTTTCATATCCACCACATAGCGGTTATCGGAATCGAATACTTGAACATTACTCACCTCACGGTTGCTATCTAAGGTTGCAGCGTAAAGCGTGCCACTGTTGACATCACCAAACATCAGCGTGTTGCTGTTGTAGTAGTCGCCAACCACGATCGCATTGGCATTATCCGGTGCACCATGGCTGCGGGAGAGGAGCGGGAACAGGGCTGCTGTATCACCCGGATTATTGCGATTGCCGTTGCCGTAGAAGGACACTGCTTGGGGCAAGGTGTTATATTCGCCGGTCGGATTAGGACCTTCTAGGTAAGGCCAACCAAAGTTTGAGCCCGCTACACCGGTATTAATCTCTTCCCAACTCGTCCAACCCACATCCCCAATGACAGGGAGATCGGACAGCGGGTCAAAGGTGAAGCGGAAGGGATTGCGCAGACCGGAGTAGAACACCTTGGAGGCGTTACTATCACCGTCACCGTCGTAAAACGGGTTGCTGGAAACGCCTTCACCAGTGATGGGATCAATGCGTAGTAGCTTGCCCGAAAGATTGTTGATGTCTTGGACGCGGACAGTGCGAGGGTCAGGGAAGTTGTAGGACGTACCGTCACCGTTGCTCAAGTAGAGAAAACCATCGGCTCCGAATTCCAGGTCACCAATGGAATGGGATTCACTATCGGTGGCGAGGTAGTCTCGGATATTGCCGTTTTGCAGCCCTGCCCGATCTGGATCGTTGTCTTGGGTGCCTCGGTCGATTTGGCTTGCCGGGGCGGTGATATCGCCACCGACAATGCCTGAAGGGCGAATACTGGTGTCGCCGGTGCTGTTGCCCGTGGGAGCATTCGTGTACTCCCAGGTGCTATTGCTGCCTGCCATAATCACTTTACTGGTTGGGTCAGCAACCATCGTGTTGGGATTAACGGTGAGGCGCACCATCCGGGAGGGGCGATTGCCCTGGCCATCGGGACCACCGAGGCCTGTGCGGCCAACGGTTTCCGGGGGATCGTAGGTGTAGAGCAGATAGACGTAGGGCTGGCTGGGGAATTCAGGATGGATGGCCATGCCCAAGAGACCGCGATCGCGGGTATCGTTCACTTCCCCAGAGAGATCCACCAGTGGGTTAGCCCGTAGGTTGCCATTCTCATCAACAACTCTGACCTCGCCACTCTTTTGAGCCACCAGCATGTATTGACCATCCGGCGTCCAGTCCAAAGTTGTGGGTTGACTCAGACCGGAGACTGCGGTGGTGCGTTCCAGATTACCCAGTTCTAGATCGTTGTCTAAAATCGTGACGGTGGAACGTTGTTGGCTGCCCAGTACGCCTCCCACGGGATTTAGCAGCTCTACGGTGAAGTTTTCGCTGTTCTCGACAAAGGCATCATCTTCGATGTCGATCGCGATGGTTCTAGTCGTTTGACCCGCAGCAAAGTTAAGTCTGCCGGAGCGAGCGGTGTAGTCATCCCCCGCCTGGGCGCTACCGTTGCGAGTGCGGAATCGAACAGAGGCTGCCTCACTGCTATCGCCACTGCGCTGAACGGTCAGTTCAACTTGGCGGTTAGACTCAGAGGCCGTGATTGCGGCGTTGCTGAGAGAAAGTGTTGCAGGTGCATCATTGTCCAAGATGTCGACTAGGAGTGTGCGAGGTGCGCCTAGGCTACCCGTACTGGGATTTTGTAAACCAATGGAAAAGCTCTCGGTGCCTTCAAAGCGATCGTCGTCGAGGATCGCCACAGAAAAGGTTTTCTCGGTTTCGCCATCTTCAAACACGATCTGCCCAGTGTTGGGCCGGTTGCCTAGGGTCGGGGTGCGGTAGTCCTCGCCCGCTGTAGCAGAGTCGTTGCCGACTTCACTTGTGATGAATTCCAGGGTTGCACGGCCCCGACTGCTGCCGGTGCGCAAGGCGGTAAAGGTGGCGCTACCTGCGTCTTCACTCACAAAGACAGTATCGCTACTCTGGAGGGCAAAGCTGCTGCTGGCCGTGGGTGCGGCATATTGAAAATAGCCGTTGTTGTGGAGAATCTCACTCTCGCGGAAGCCAGGGACAATGCCATCGGTGGGCTTCCAGGTGCCAGTAGAAAAGACTGTGGGAGCTTCGGTTTCGAAGCGATCGCCATCTACGGTCACGTAGTCTACGATGAGGTTGCTATCAATGCCGTTAGTGGGGTCGAAGCGATCATTGAGGAAGCCAACTCGCACATCGTCAGCAGTCACACTGCCTTCTGCACGATAGCTAAAGATTTGATTTGCTGTGGTTGTGGTGAACGTGGTTACATCAGTTCCGCCAAGGGAGAGGGAGAATTGCTCACCCCCCACGGTTCCTCTAGCTCGAATTTGGACAATGTCGCCACTGTTGTTATTTGTTGTATCTGCAAACCGAAACTCTCCGTTGGCATTGAGAATTTCGCTCATGCGGAAACCAGGCACGACTCCGTCTTCTGCCTTCCAGGTTCCCGTGGAAAAGATCTTTGGGTCTTCTGTTTGAATGGTCTGGCCATCGACAACGATGCGATCCACATGGAGGTTGCGATCAATGCCAGCTGCCTGGTCAACTAAATCATTGGTAAAGGCGATGCTGATGCGATCCGGAGCAACGTTGTTCGCAGCGTTGTAGCGATAGGCTTCGAAAGTACGACTGTCGGGATTGCCACCGATGTTATTCCAGGTGCGCACGGTATTGCCGTCGATGCGCAGCTCCATGGTTTCGGTGTTTTCAGCGCCTGCTGCAAAGATCGTGATGGGGAGAACCGCTTCATAGCTGGCCTGGGTTGCTAGATCGACGGCGATCGCGGCTGCAATCTCCCCAGTACTCACTTCTAGGGTCCAATCCCCGCCCAGACTGCGGTGGCCCGTGGTGTCGCTGGAGGCAGCAACATCAGCTCCAGTGATTTGACTGAGTTGGTCTACAAAAGCCATCCCCTCAGGGGTCGCAGCCAAGTTGCAACCGTAGAGCAGCAGGTCTCCGCTCTGGTTCAATGCTTTGCCCCAGCGGCGCAGATCGGTTTCGTAATTATTTAGGGAGGACTGCTCCAGCGTGTCATCGCCGAGGCGTAAAGCCCCTGAATCACCGTGGGAAAAGATATGGATGCTGTCCAGGTTGTCGTACTGGGCTAGGGTCGAGGTGATTTGCTCCAGTTGGCTGCTGGGGTCATCCATGAAAACGACGCGATCGGCTTGAATGCCGTTCATCAGATCGCTGGCCTGGAATAAACCACCATCGACAAAGGCAATGGAGTTAATGGTGGGGTTACGATTAGCCATAATATCGGCGTCCATAAAAAACAGATAGCAGGGACCAACGATGGGGATCTGCCGGGTTCAAAGATCCCTAAAGCGACCGTTGGGACGATCAGCCATGGGTTGGTATTGCTGCAAGTTATGAAGCTGGCGAAAGCTAGATCTATTGGGACAACCGCACTGAGATGGTGTGGATATAAGCCCGTGGGACTTAGCTTTTAGCAATAGCGGATTTCAGGGATGCGATGCCAGCAGCAACTTGCTTGGCAGTTGGCCCTAAAGTTTCCCGAAGGCACTATTCGTTCAGAAAAGTACATTCCGTATAAACCACTAGGCTTCATACTCCCTTCTCTTCTGGAGAGTCAAGTAACCGTACATATGCGGTCAAATTAATGAGTGCTTTACCTTATCTCTCCAGGCTTCATCTCAATTTTTTCTAACCAGTAAGAGAAATTGCAAATCTCTTACAGCACAGTTGCTTTTTCTCTCCGGAAATGCACTCAGGGCAGGGCCAGAGAAATTCAATAAGCTTTGCCAGACGTTAATCTCTCGCCGCTTGTTGTTGGTCTAGGCCGATCTGCGCCCCAGGGCGTTAGCTGCATTTCAGGGCATCCTCACCCCATCATGACTCTGTCCTTGTCTCGGATTCTCTCTGTTTGGAATCGGTTTGCGACCCATTCCCCCAGGTCTTCTCCACAGCCTTTGGGGAACGTTGGTGCGATTGCTTCGCGATCGCTACTCTTAGGCACCACGTTTCTACTGACTCTGGGCGTGGTGTTGCTAGAGGTGAGCAGTGCAGCAATTTTTCTAGGCCGCATGGGCATAGCCTCCTTAGCCCTGGTTTATGGCTTGACTGCGGTGTTTGGGTTTGGCCTGAGGGAGGTGAGCCTAGTACTGTCTTGTCGGTTGCCCCATCGCATTGGTGCGGGGGCAACTCGCCTTTTGATGGCCCTGGCTTGGATGTTCCTAGTGGCTCTTTGGCTCGGGCTATGCTTCGGGGAGCAATGGGGACAGTGGGGGGACTCTTTGCCGGGTTTGTCAGTGATGTTGCAGGCAGGCTCCCTCGGAGAAGCGGGAGCTGCTCAGCTGGGACAGACAACCTTTCAAGTGGTGTTGCTCCAATGTGGGGCGATGCTACTGGGGCAGTTTCACCGGGTACAGGTGCAGGGTACAAAGGTCTCGGAGCATTCTGGGGCGTTGCTAGCTCAAGGCGCGATCGCTGGAAAATCTTTATCTCGCTCTGCACGTGAAGCCAAAGCAACTTCGGGGCGTGGCAAAGCTCTGATGGCATCACCATGGCAGTCCCTCGCTTCCCTGCCCTTGGCTTGGTTTACCTTTGGGGCCTACGCCCTGGTGGGATTGGTCTTGCCCTGGTGCTTGGGGGCTGCGGGACCGAGTCTGCCGCTGGAATCCATTGCTTTGGGGAGTGGTCTTTTAATTTTGTTAGGGGCAATTCCCCGATTGAGCCTAGCTGTCCCTGGTTACAGGTTGCGGGCTAGTCGTCTTGACCCAAAGGGGGCAATCAATGACGCGATCGAGCAGGACAATGCTCCACCCACCTTGCTGCGCCGCTATGGCAGATTGCTCCTCATCTTTTTTGCCTTGGGCCAGCTTCTAACCTTACTGATTCAGTGGGGATTATGGGGACAACTCCAGCTCAATTTTCCGGGGGGCATTCCTGGTGCAAAGTCCCAGGCCGTAGAAATTGCAGCTTTCCTGGCTTGGATTCAAGGGGCTGTGGGCTTAGTAGGATTGCTGCTCCAGGGAACGATTATTCAGGGCTGGTTTGTGCGCCATGGTGCCTTCACAGCCCTCGCTTGGTCTCCCCTTGTCATGCTGGCTCTCAGCTTTTTGGTGGTGCAAGATCGATTGCCTCTGCTCTTGGGCTTAGCGCTAGTGCGGGGACTGGATGAAGGGTTGCACTATAGTCTGGGGCAATATGCCCAGGGTCGTTTATTGGCGAGGCTTCCCCAAGCGGCGCTCGATCGGTTGCAGAAGCAACGCATTGTGACAGAATCTCTGGCCATGGGGCTATTGGGGGTGGCGCTGCTGTTGGGCTGGCGCATTTGGGGAGCAGCCTTGCCAGAATTTCTACTGCTGATTCTGGCTGGATTGACGCTGACAACCCTGGTTGTGCTGGCGTTCTTGCGTTATCGATATTTTCAATTGATCCTGGGGGCGATCGAACAGCAGACCCTCCATCGTCGTTTCCCCAATGGACCGTTGGAGCAACTGGGGGCTGAAGGGTTGCTGAACCAACCTGAGAGTCCCCTGGTTAAGCGGGGCTTGGTGAAATCCTTGAAGCGCTCCTTACGCGAGCCGGTGCAGCTAGAGGATGCCATTACGGCAATACGCCTGTTGGATCGCTTAGACCCTGCTCTCGCTGTGGAGACCTTAGCTCCGGTTTTGATGCGGTTGCCCCCCATGCTGCAGTTGGAGGGGGTCGCGATCATGACCCGTCTGGGTCGTCAGGCTCGGTCTTTAGCGCAAGGTGAAAATTCTCGAACTCGCCTGACTCGCCAGCGTTACCATCCCCAGCGCCATTTGCGCATTGTCGAGGCTTTGATGACGCCCATTGCTCCGCCCGAAGTTTTTGCGGCGGCGCTGCGTCATAGTCTGTATCTCGGGCCAGCAACGTCGCCTAAGGCATTGCAGCTGCATCTCCAGCCGGAACGATCGCCTGGGGTCAGGGCTGTGGCAGCGGCCTTTGCTCTCAATCCTGTCTTCGGCTCTGTCTTTGAAGACGGCATGCCATTTTGGGGCGATCGCAAGCCGAGTCGTCGCCTGACTCAAGCCCAATGGAGTGATTTGGTTCCCCAGGCCCAGAAAATTTTGCGAATCATGCTGACCCATAAAACCCAGGAGGAGCGATTGGCGGCGAGTGAAGTCCTCAAGGATTTAGGAGATTTAGCTCCCTTTAAGGCCCAAATCCCGGCTTTGCTGGAAGATTTCTCGCCTCAGGTGCGAGAAGCAGTGATTGCCGCGATTGGTCAAACCCGCAGCCAGAACCTGTATCCCCATCTGCTCAAGGCATTGCGATCGCCCCTGGTGGAACAGCCCGCCCATGCAGCATTGGTGAGCCTGGGTGATGAAGCGGTTCCCCTACTCCAACGCTGTAGCCAACATCCCGACCTGTCCTTAAAAACCAAGGAACGGAGCTGGCGCATTTTGATAGAGATTGCGACTGCCCAGGCTAGAGCGGCCTTAGCGGAGGATGTTTTGCGCCAACAGGGCGAAGCTCGAGCCTGCTTGCTGAATCTGTTGCTGAACCAACCCGAAGGTGTAATGGCGGGACAGGTCTCCTACGGAATGGCGCTTTCCCAGGCTCTCGCTGGTTCTGAAGGGGTTATGCAGCTGGTTCGGGAGGAACTTTGGTTACTCAGTCAGCTCTACGCTGGGCTGGTGGATCTACACCCCAAGCAGTTACCCGGCATGGCCGCAAGGCAACTGCGCCAAGCGCTCCAGCGTCAGCAGCGAGATGTGGGGGAGCGTATTCTACTGCTTCTACAAATTCGTTACCCTTCCGGTCGTCTTGAACAAATTGTGCAACAGCTGCGCCATCGCTCAACGATTCCCCAGGGTCTCAAACGGTTAGCCCAGTTACTAGAGCCTCCCTTGCGAGAGCCCTTGTTGGCTGTATTTGATGCTCGCCCAGCCCGGTCGAAACGAGCTGTATTTGCAGATTGGGAAGAGGGCAATACTTCTGGAAGCTTGCCAAGCGATCGCTGTGAGGTACCGGAGCGCCTGCGTCAGCTCGTCACCCTAGAACCTGGCTTGGCTCCCCAAGCCTTGGCCTGTGCCTATGATCTCGCGTTGGAACAGGAGATTTCTTTGCCCGACGCAGCACTATTGCGAGGAATCAACCATAGCAATCTGGACGTACAAGCTGCCGCCCAGGCCTATCTCCACCGTATGCCCGATAAGGTGGTGACTGAGCTGTTAAAAAAGTCGTAATCAACGGCAGCATTGGCTTTCGCAGGTCGAGAAAGCCTAGGAGATGCATTCTTACAACCCCTTCAAATGGTTGTTGTATCTCTTCTACATGACGATCGCTCAGCCCGATTTTCGATCGCGCATTCTATCTCTTAATTAGCATAGGAGTAACTACTCCATTTATTGTTTAGAAGTATTTTCAAAAGTCACTCCAGATTACTGTTTTTGTCTAGAGTCAAACTACTGTTAAAAGCTGATTCAAACTTCTCTCTATCGCGTCTAGAAAGTCATTAAGAAATCATTTTTCCTGAGGTTGAGAGCCTTAGGGAAAAGCAGATAATGGGGATGTAAATCCGTATTTACACGCCTGGCAGCCCTCTCGTTTGAGTCTAGATTCTTTAAAATCAATTCCCAATAAAGGTAGTTTTGCCAAATTTTCGGCAATTAATCTCACTTTTCCAGAAAAACACGTAGAGCCTGGCCAAAACTAGTTACCGTATTTTTCACAGTTTCCGATTCTTTTGATATTTGAGATATTAGCCGTAGTTCTTTAAGTCTAGAACTTCATTGTTCTGGAAAAAGAGACGTCGTTGATCAAGCTTAAGTCCCCATGTATTTAAGAGCCGAGCTTGCAGTGCAGGACATGATTGAGCAGGATTTCATTGTCGTTCAAGGACATGATCTCCAAGATGTTCTGTTTCGAATTGGAATGTTGGCTTCAGTTCCCAATTTCCGTCGCTTACTCGTTCGCCTGAATCCCCAGGTTAACTGCGATGATCCAGGCTTCCTTGCGGAGGTTTGGGGAGTGGAACACCAAGGCCATAATCGATCGATGCGATGCTTATATGCAGCGAAGGCAGAGCCTCAGAGTCGTCGCTCAGCTCGATAATGGTTTATTAAGTCTGTTGCGTTATCGCAAGAAACTCACAACTCAATGGATCGACAAAGACCTGGATATAGGTCTCGTTCTGACTGTTGGCGCTGGATATAGCGTTGCAGATCAAGTCTTTGCTACGAATGAATTGAAGCAGCCTCAGATATTGGAGCGTTCGGAATGTACCAGGTCAGACTGTCGTCTGAAAATATCGATATTATTCGCTTAGCTGTGGAGCAAGCGAACTCCCGGCTTAAAGATATCGAACAAGGCAAATTATTATTGCCAATGCAATATGCAGCTCGTTTGTCCTGGGAGGTTTTGTACGAGGCTCGCGAGATTCTTCGTAGGCTGTGGCGACCTCAATCAGAGCAACCTCAACAACTATCGAATCGCTCTGGAATTAGCCTTGATAGTGAGGAGCTGCTTGCATTGACCCGGTCGATTGAGCAAGTCATGGGTCAGTTGCAGCAGATCGAAATGGAACAGGATATGACTGCCATGAAAGCCTGGGCTCAAGACTGTCAACAGGCGTTAGATGGATGTCTCTGCGATGCCTGGCATCGGCGACCGCTGCTTATGGTTGCTGACCTTTAACCTTTAAGGCGGAAGTGATCCACCGTTTCTAATTGCTAGACCCCGAATGAAGACTCTCGGGAGGCATCGCAGTCTGTTTCGAGAGTCTTCTAATGGGAGTCGAGGCCATAGGATTTCCCCTGGAGTAAGCCTTTAATTCAAAAAGACCTCGCCATCTTCTTGTATTTGCAGAACGCCCTGGACCTCATTGAACTGTGGGTTCGCATCTAGGGTCACGAGGAGCTGAGCTGGTTCATCCACGGTGGTCTCGAAGGTGAGTAGGCCGTTGTCGTTACGCACGGTGCTGATGGTGCTGGGTAAGGATAACCCGCGTAAAACGATAGTTTCTCCGCCATCCAGGATGCGGCGATCGGTTTGGCCAATGACTTCGTAGGTGATCAATGCGTTGGTTTTATTGGTGAGGGTGACGTTGACTTGTTGAGCCTGGGGCGTGACGCGGGCGATCGCCTGGCCCAGTTCTTCTGGCAGGGGTTGAACAGTGGATTCTGCAGGAATAGAGGGAAATGATTCTGCGGCGTTGACCGTGGGGAGTCCTGCATCTGGGGTGGCGCGGCTATTCCGTTGCTGGGCCTTGCGAGCTGCATTGGCTGGGCAGCCTGCGGGAGAGATAAATCGCTCGTTGAGGGGCGCTTCGTAGTAAAGGCCGGGGCAAGGGTTGAGTTTGTTAGCTTGGGCCTGGGCGACAATGCCGCTGCTGAGGGCGATCGCCAGGCTGGTGAGGGTGATGAGGGGAAGGCGATTTAACATGGTCTATTCTCCCGATGCTTTGAATTGAGGGTCAGTTGATGCGTTGGCTCAATCGTTCAGGAACAGTCTGGTTATAGCTTCCACCTTGGGGGAGAGATCGCGGTCGTAACGTTGCCAATCTTGATTACGACTGAGCAAACGAAATTTCCGAGATCTTGCTCCTGAGTTGATACCGAGCTGCGATCTCTTTGCTTGGGCTGGAGGTTTTCTCAACAGTCAAACTCCTGGGTTGGGCCAGATGGTCTAACGAGTTTCTAATCCTCATCCTCACCGCTAACCCGACCGATGCGCTGAAGCACCATCACAGACCGCCCCTCCACTGGGATCGGTTTATCTGAGACATAGCGACGCCCTCTCCGCACAAAGCGAGGCTTCGTCGTGTCGATAATGACCACCCATTCCCAGGCTTGGAGTTTGAGCGGCAAGGTGAATTCAATCGTCTCGTAATGGGCACTAAACAGCAGCAGGAAGTTGTCATCGATAATGCGTTCGCCACGGTTGCCAGTGGTGGCAATTTCTTCGCCGTTGAGCAAAACCCCAATGGCCTTGGCAAACCCATTGTTCCACTGCTCTTCATGCATGGGTTCGCCATCGGGATTGAACCAGCCGATGTCCTTGACCCCAGAGCCGTGAATGTCCCGACCCATGAACCATTTACGGCGGTGAAACACGGGGTGTTGGCGGCGGAAGTCGATTAGCTGGCGGTTGAAGTCCAGCAAGGTCTGGTTTTCTTCCTGGAGATCCCAATCGAGCCAAGAAATCTCATTGTCCTGGCAGTAGGCGTTGTTGCTGCCCTGCTGGCTGCGTCCCATTTCGTCGCCACTAACGAGCATGGGCACGCCCTGGGAGAGCATCATGGTCACGAGGAAATTGCGTCGCTGTTGGGCACGCAACTTTAGGATTTCAGGGTCATCAGTTTCCCCTTCTATGCCACAGTTCCAGGAGCGATTGTGGTCATCGCCATCGCGATTACCTTCACCGTTGGCCTCGTTATGTTTTTCGTTGTAGCTGACCAGATCCATCAGGGTAAAGCCATCATGGGCCGTGATGAAGTTGACGCTGGCGTGGGGGCTGCGGCCATTGGTCTTGTACAGGTCAGAGCTGCCGGTAAAGCGATAGGCAAACTCCGCTAGGCGGCTGTCCTCGCCGCGCCAAAAGTCCCGCACCGTGTCGCGATACTTGCCGTTCCACTCGGACCAGAGCAGGGGAAAACCTCCCACCTGGTAGCCGCCTTCACCCACATCCCAAGGCTCAGCAATGAGCTTCACATCCGCCAGTACTGGGTCCTGGTGGATGATATCGAAGAAGGCAGCTAGGCGATCCACTTCATGGAGCTCCCGCGCCAGGGCCGAAGCGAGGTCAAAGCGGAAACCATCCACATGCATTTCCAGCACCCAATAGCGTAGGCTGTCCATGATCAGCTTGAGCACTTGGGGATGGCGAACGTTGAGGGAATTGCCGCAGCCCGTGTAGTCCATGTAGTAGCGCTCATCCCCTTCTACGCCACGGTAGTAGGAGGCATTGTCGATGCCGCGTAGGGTGAGGGTGGGCCCCATGTGATTGCCTTCGCCGGTGTGGTTATAGACCACGTCGAGAATGACTTCCATGCCCGCTTTGTGCAGGGCTTTGACCATTTCTTTAAATTCTTTGACCTGCCCCCCTAGCTTGTTGCTACTGCAATAGTCCTGGTGGGGAGCGAGGTAGGCCAGGGAGTCGTAGCCCCAGTAGTTGGTCAGGCCTTCGGCGACTAAATGGCCGGGGTGGGCGAGGAAGTGATGTATCGGCATCAATTCCACAGCGGTGATGCCCAGGGATTGAAGGTGGGAAATAGCAGCGGGGTGGGTGAGGCCTGCATAGGTCCCCCGCTGTTTCTTGGGAATTTCCGGATGGAGCTTGGTGAAGCCCCGCACATGGGCTTCGTAGATCACGGTTTCATGCCAGGGCAGGCGCAGAAGCTCATCGCCTTCCCAGTCGAAGGTCTCATCGACGATTACGGCTTTGGGCATGTAAGGAGCGCTGTCTAGCTCGGAGAAGCCTAGATCTTCCTTGGGGTCGCTCCAGCGGTAGCCGAAGATCTCTTCGGCAAAGCCGATGTTGCCGTCTAGGGCCTTGGCATAGGGGTCGATCAGAAGCTTGTTGTTGTTGAAGCGGTGGCCGTTCTCGGGCTCAAAGGGTCCGCTGACGCGAAACCCATAGCGCATGCCGGGTCCCACGGAGGGCACATAGCCATGCCAAACGAAGTTGGTGACTTCCTGGAGCTCCAGGCGGGTTTCATTGCCCCGCTTGTCGAACAGACAGAGCTCTACGCCGGTAGCGTTTTCGGAGAATAGGGCGAAGTTGGTGCCTTTGCCGTCCCACTTTGCCCCTAGGGGGTAGGGCTTTCCGGGCCAGAGGGATAGGTACATGGGCAGATCGCGTTCCTCACCGAATGGGCTAGAGCACAGATGATTATAAAATTTAGTGAAAGGAAAGCCAATTTCTACAGAAGAATCCCAGATTTGGCATAGCTCATAGCCCTGGAAGTTAAGAATCTAGTGAATGATCCGGTCTTTTCAGAGCCACAGGCCAGAAACAAGACAGGACGAGCCTAGACTCGTCCTGACCATATCGCCTTCTTAGAGACTGCTTAAACGTCTTCAGCTCACTGCTTTTGAGTCCAGTCTGATAAAACGATCCAGTGCATCCACTAAAGCGGGGGGCCAGCGGCGAATGTCTCGCACCCAGGCTACATCCTTGTAACGACTATCCAGATTCTCAGCTGCAGCCCAGTTGCTCTCTGCTTCCCCTGCCAAACCTTGGTCCCACAGCACAGCGGTCAGAGCAGCACGGGGGTCAGCGGCCTGGGAGTAGCGGCGCACGAGGTTACGAATTTTTCGGGTGCCTTCGGCTTTGTCGCCCAGTTGATAGAGGGTCAGGGCGTAGTTCATGTTGGGCAGGGCAAAACCTCGGGCTAGCTCTGCGGAATGGTAGAAGTCATCCCTAGCTGCTTCCCAGTTCCCTTTGCCACCTTCGGCGTTGCCCCGGTTGTTGAAGGCGACGGGGTCTTCGGGGTCCAGCTCAATGCCCTTGTTGTAATCGGCGATCGCCTTGTCCCATTCCTTCAGTCCTTCCCAGGCAGTACCTCGGTTCACGTAGGGGCCAGGCTGGTCTGGAGCGAGTTCAACTGCTTTATCGAAGTCAGCGATCGCTTCTTCCAGTTTGAACTGACTCACCCGCGCATTGCCCCGATTGCTCCAGGTGGCGGGGTTTGCGGGCATACGCTCAATGGCTTCCCCCCAAAGGCCCTCTGCGGTGACAAAGTCGCCTTTATCCGTAGCAATAAACGCCTTTTGATAAATCTCATCTAGATCTGCGTAAAGGGCCTGAAGTTCCGGTGAGGAAGCACTTTCAGCTAAGGCCGCTGTGCTGACACCGGGCCAACAGAACAGAATAGCCAGGCTCATGCTGAGGGCCAGCAGTATTGATTTCAGGCGGGTCAGCATGGGGATGGTCCAGCGGAAAATGAATGTTAAGAAATATTGTATCGCTGTCGGTGGGGCAGCGCAGTATGGGGGAGGGTGACCGCTGGGATGAAGTAGATGTTGGAACAGCTTTGAAAATCGTAATCCGCTGGCTGGTTCTGTCGTGGGATCCTCACGGTAGCTTGGAAGGGTGGCAGCTTCCTCGGTTTGGAATGAGCATTGCTGCCCTCATTTCTTTATTTCGGAGCATGTTCACTGTGATTCAAGCCCTCTTTCGCCGTTTAAGGCCTTGGTTTGTTGGTTTATGTGCCCTCACGCTGGGATTGGCGATCGCCCTGCAATCCTGCAATAGCCAGCCCCCAGCGGAGCAATACACCGAGCGCATGGAGCAAGAGCACCAGGGCGATAAGCCCGTTGCCACAGAAGTGGCCTTAACGCCCCCGGCCCAGGAAGTCATTTCAAAGTCGGTTGACTACGCAACCGTTGATGGCACTGTCGTGACAGGCTTTTTGGCCCAGCCTGCCAGTGCAGTTAACAGTGGCGAAGCTTTACCCGCCATCATCGCCATCCATGAATGGTGGGGCCTCAATGACAACATCAAAGCCGTAGCCGAGCGTCTGGCTGGAGAGGGCTACAGCGTTCTTGCCGTAGATTTTTACGGCGGTGCTGTGGCAGAGAAGCCCGACCAGGCGAAGCAACTGATGCAGGGGGTCATGGGACAGCCTGCCCCAGCCAAGGAAAATCTGCTCCAAGCCTATGACTATCTGGTGGATCAGTTAGGTGCCACTGCGGTGGGCTCCATTGGCTGGTGCTTTGGTGGGGCCTGGTCGTTGAATACTGGACTGTTTATTCCCGATGAATTGGATGCGCTGGTGATCTACTACGGCAGACTGGAGACCGATGAGCGGGTGCTATCTCCCCTGATTACCCCTGTCGCTGGGTTCTTTGGTGGATTGGATAAGGGCATTCCGGTGGCCGATGTCAAAGCCTTTGAAGCAACGCTGACCGAGCTGGGCCAGTCACCGGAGATTTATATCTACGATGATGCTGACCATGCCTTTGCCAATCCCTCGGGGCAGCGCTACAACGCAGCTGCGGCCCAGGATGCCTGGGAGAAAACCACAGCATTCCTAGAGAAGCATCTGAAGGGTTAGGTCTGAATGGCTGGGGTCTCAGAAGCTTGGCTATCAGAGACCGAGGTCTCAGAAGTTTGACTCTCTGATGTTTCATGGGCAGCGGCTAGCGCCTGACTGGAGTCGGACGCTGGGGAGCTTTGATTCTCAGTGGGCTCAGCGGCTTGGACCGTTTCATCTTCGGCAGTAAGCTCCATGGAGAGCCAGACATGAAAGGTGGTGCGGCCTGGCTGGCTCTCTAGCTCAATGCGCCCCTGGTGCTTCTGGACAATCTTGTTAACGATGTCGAGGCCCAGACCGCTGCCCTCGCCTGCACCTTTAGTTGTGAAAAAGGGATCAAAGATCCTAGCTTGGATTTCTGGGGGAATGCCGCTGCCGGAATCGGTTATGGAAACGACGATATGGCGATCGCATTCTTCCATTTTGATTTCCAGACGACCCTGGTAGTCCATCGCCTGGAGAGCGTTATAGATCAAGTTAGTCCAGACCTGAGCTAAGGGTTCTGGATAGCAGTAGATCTTAGGAATGTCGAGGTAATTCCGCGAAATATCAACGTTATGTTTGAGTTGATTTTGGTATAGCGTCAGGACGGTTTCAAGGGTTTCGGGAATAGAAGCGAGCACCCGTTTTTCCTGATAGTCCTGGCGGGTGTAGCTCTTCAAGGCAAAGACAATCTTGGCTGCCCGCGCCACAGCGAGTTGAATATTGGCAGTCCCGTTACTAATCACTGAGAGGCCGTAGGCGACTTCGATAATCTCCTGGCTATTGCTGGCTTGAAGTAGCACTAGAAATGGTTCGGGCTCCACCGGCACCGCCATGGCGCTGAGGGATTCCGCCAGGACTCTAGCCTGTTCAATGCCATGGTGGGTGAGTTGCTTTTGCCAGGCCTTTCTCAGGGCTCGCGTTTCTCGGGAGGACATCAATGCCCGAGGCTCCTGGCTGACGCTGAGTAATTTCAAGAATGCCTGCAACTGCTCTTCCGGCAGTTGTCGTAGCAAGATAGGTAGACTTGCCATGGATTCTTCCAGGGCCGTGGCAATGTTATTGCCCGAGGCTTGGATGGCTCCAAGGGGGGTGTTGATCTCATGGGCAATGCCTGCGGTCAGCTGACCCAGGGCCGCCAGCTTTTCAGATTGCACCAACTTCTCGGTTCTTTGTTGTACCTGCAATTCTAGGCTGCGATTGGTTTCTGCCAACTCCGCCTGGCTCTCTGCTAGGGCTTGGTTGACGCTCTGGAGCTTTTGGAATGAGGTCTTGAGCTGTAGGGCCATGATCTTAAAAGAGCGCCCTAGTCCCCCCAGTTCATCTCGACGATCTAGCTCTGGGGTGTCATCGTAATTGCCTGCTGTAATGTTTTTAGCAGCTTCATTGAGCAACAGGATGGGTTGAGTGACCCAGCGTGCGGTCAGTACACCCGCCCCTGTAGCGAGAAGCAAGGAAGCGATGCAGAGGAAAGCAGTGGTGCGGTTGTTGGTGACAATCTGCTCCATAAAGTCTGCTTCAGGGACGACCACCACGGTGAGCCAGTCCAGCCCGTACTCATCATTGAGGGGGCTGATATGGAGGAAATGGGTGCGGCCCTCAACTTCTAAACGGTGCTGTTCGGCGGTGCTGATCTGGCCCAAATCACTGGCTAGCGTTTGATTGAGGTAGTCAATCGTTGCCAGAGTTAGGCTGTCTTGACTTTCATGCATGAAGAGCTGGACCGGACCTTCCTCGGTGGTTATGAAGGGTTCCTCTTTGTCCGAGGAGGTGGCAATCATGCTGCCAGAACGGTCAAAAATGAAGGTTTGCCCCGTTTTGCCAATTGTCAGGCTACGCAGGAAGTCGCTAATCTGGGCCAGGGTTAGATCGGTGGCTAAAATACCCTGGAAGTTTCCATTGGCGTCATAGTGGGGCTGACCTAGGGTTATCGCTAGAGTTGGTGGATCAACCCAGGCATAGATATCTGTCCAGGCGGGCTTGCCTGCTGCTTCGGGGACGGTGTACCAGGGGCGATCGCGGGGGTCAAAGTCCGGTGCTGTTTTGAGCAGCTCACCCCGGCTGCCATCGGCGTTAATGCTGTAGGTATGCAGCTCACCAGTCTTTTCCGTGACTTGATAGTTGCGGCTGCCATCGTCATTGACGGCGAGACCCACGAACTCGCCGTCCACGCCACCAAATTGGATATAGCTGATCAGCTCAAAGACCTGGCTCTGACGCTCAAAATGCTGCTCCATGGTGGTCAGATCTGCCACATCCAAGTGACCCAGTTCAAGCGCCGCTTGGTTCAGCTCATTGACCTGATTAGGAGCCGGTAGATAAGTATCCAGGTGATCCGCAATGCGAGCATCCACTTCGGTGGTGAGCTGATTCGCAAGATCTTCCACGGCTCGCTGGCCGTTGCGGAAAGAGAGATAGCTGACCAGTCCAACGGCCCCCACAATTTGCAAGACAAAGGGAACGATGACGATGGTGCGTAGCTTTTGCCGACGAGCGAGGCGTAACCAATCTTTATTCAGGGAGCTGATAATCATGGCTAACGCAGGAGAAACACACAGGACGCAAAGTCAGCATCTTGGGCTCAGAAATGCCTGACATAGGCTTATAATTCCCGACCTTCCGGGATTCATATCTGCCGGTTTCATAGGTATTGTGGCTTAACTTGTTGATGGCTCTTTGGTAGTAAGCAGTCCATTGGCTTAACGTTTAAGTCTCTCTAGTGAGGGGAATGGGTCAATTCGCGTTGGGGGGAAAAGGCGAGCGAGCTATGGGAAAGGAGGCTGGCCTAGCAAGGGCTTCGAAGGGAGAAAATCCGGAATGTTGCGGTTGAATTTGTAGGACTCAGTGAAATACTCCGTAAATAGACGGAGTTTCCCAACTCAGCGACTTCCATTGGAGGAAGGTGTATGCAGTCTCCAGCCCCCCAGCCTACGTCTCGACAAGCTTCTCAAGCCTCCCCGGTTCGGCGCTCCAGAATTCGTATCAAACCAATTCTCGGCGGTATTGCTTTTATTGTGATCGGCGCAAAGAATCTGGGGCCCACCCTGGAACAAGGGTATCGCTGGGAGACGTTGCAAAGGGAGGGACAAAGGACGGCTGCGCAATTATTGACGTCTCAGGTTGCGATCACCAGCTCAGGCAAAATTGCCAGCTATGAAGTCAGCTACGAATTTACAGCTGCCATGCCGGACAATGCTCAGTTACAGCAGGCTGAAAGTCCATTGGCTCACAACTCAACCCAGGGGGAAGCTGGAGCAGTGGCGTCCGCTCCGGTTGAGCCCAATAGGATTGCTGAGTCTCCTGTGACTGAGCCAAGCCTGACTGACGATCCTCCCACGAAGTCCACCGCTGCCTCGGGCTCAACCACCTCCGCTGCCGAAATTCAGGCCATGCTCCAGGACCAATTCTGGAACCCCACCCCCGACGGTCATTTCCGTTCTCCAGGGGCTAGCCCAGGCGAAGGACAGGACGACTCGCAGACCAGCGAGCCTGCTTTACCTCCCGGACAACGCTATATTCGAGGTCGCCAAACCATGTCTAAAGATGATTATCAGAAGCTGGGTTTTGGCCTGGGCAGTGAGCCTTTGAACGTGATTTACGATGCTCAGGATCCCAGCAACTCCGCGATCGCGGGCACTGGAAGCTATCCCACTGGCAAGCTAGCCTTTCTCTTACTATTGATTCTGGGAGGCTCAGGTTTGTTGGCTTTAGGACTCTCGCCGTTCTTGACTCAACCCTCTTAAACCGAAGTGACCTGATGCTATTTCGGATCAAGATCGCGGTGAATAGACTGGGGTAATCTCTTGTTCGAATCAATATTAGCTATCCTATTTCTGGCCTACCAAATACCGATTATGGCGACGGCATTGGAGGGACGATAGTTGAGGCAGAGTCAAACTTTTTTAGCCCTTGAGCCCTCAGAAATTATGGAGTTTTAGGGAGAGGAATGAGTCGCAGCTCGTTTCAGTTTTGACCTTCAGAGCCTGGATCAGGCAGTGAGGAAATGCTAGCTTCTGGTTTCAATCCTCCCTACTATTGGCACTCTTTGTCCTGATTGAAATGGTCTGTAAAGCTTTATTCTGTATGACTTTAGCGATGTCTGAGGCTCAATACATAGACGACTTCAAGCTCGATCTCCCTAGAAAATTCGGGAACGATGGGAGAGCCACCAGCCAATTTTGAATCGTGTTCTTGAAACCTATTTCCCTTAGGTTGCTTCTTGTTGTTCCTTTTGTGTTGCAAATTTCTGCAGCAGTGGGATTGACTGGTTACTTGTCTTGGCGCAATGGTCAAGAGGCTGTGCAGGATTTGGCAGGGCAGCTACGGGAAGAAGTAAGCGATCGCATCGGTGAGCACCTGGATCACTATCTAAATATTCCCCAGTCCCTCGTGGATAGTCAAGGGATCGCTTTTGATGTGGGCCTGTGGGATCTGCAGGATAGCGAGACACTGCGACTATCCTTTTGGCATCAGGTTAAGACCCATCAGATTAGTTACCTGCTACTGGGCTTTGAAACAGGAGAGTTCCTGTCGGTCGGTCATTTCTTTGGTGATGATCGCATTAGCACTGAGCAGATCCTCCAGGCCACGCCCGAAGCTGGGGGCATTCTCTACTCGCGTTTACTTGACGACCAAGGGCAACCCAGCCAAATCACTCATGATTTAGGACAATTTATTACGCGAGAGGAAGGCTGGTACCAGGAGGCCATCAAACAGAATCGTCGTACCTGGAGTCCTGTATACAACTGGACTGTAGAGCCCTATAATCTCTCAATCGCTATGAGTCAGCCGCTTTACAGCGAGCCAGACCCAGAGGGTAAGCGCACTCTCATCGGAGCCCTTGCGGCGGAGCAGCAGCTCACTGATATTTCTCACTTTCTCAGAAACTTGGATGTCAGCGTTTCGGCCAAGACTTTCATCATGGAGCCCAATGGCTTGCTGATTGGAAGTTCTGCGGGTGAGCAGCCGTTCTTGCTCAAGAATGGTCAGCCGCAGCGCCTGCGAGCCAAGGATAGTGATGATTCACTGATTCGGGCATCAGCTGAATTCCTAGAGGATAAATTCCCCTCATTTGTAGCCATCGAAATGGCGCAGCAATTGGAGTTTGAGAATGGCGGCGAGCGCCAGTTTGTTCAGGTAACACCCTGGCGAGATGAGTTGGGACTGGATTGGCTGGTCGTGGTGGTGATGCCAGAAGCAGACTTCATGGCGCAAATCCAAGCCAATGCTCGACGAACTTGGTTGCTTTGTGGGGTTGCTCTATTGGTGGCGACGGGGATGGGTATCTATACCTCCCATTGGATTACCGGGCCGATTAAGCGCTTGAGCGAAGCCGCTGAGGCGATTGCTGAACAGGCTGCTTTGGATCCTAAGGTTCTAGAGTTGAATGCCCCGATCTTTCAACCCACAGCTCTGCTGGATAATCAAACCTATCGCTTTAAGGAACTTGGGCTGATGTCAGGTTCGTTCCGGCGCATGGCGGAACAGCTCCAAGTCGCGTTTGGGCGGTTAAGCCATACGGCGACCCATGATGCTCTGACGGGGTTACCCAATCGCTATGCATTGGAGACTCTATTGGCGGCGAGGCTTGAGACTCAGGTGCCTCTGGCGCTGCTATTCCTGGACCTGGATTATTTCAAGTTGGTCAATGACAGCTTGGGCCATGGGGTGGGCGATCGCCTACTCCAAGCTGTTGCCCACCGACTGCTTCAGAGCCTGTCCGCTGGGGATGTGGTGGCTCGCTTTGGCGGAGATGAATTTGTCCTGCTGTTAGCCCCCCAACCCGGCAAGCTGATGTCTGCCCATGGGGTGGCGACGGCGGAGCGGGTGATTGAGCAATTGCAGAAGCCTTTTTCGTTGGCCCAGCGAGATGTTTTTATTGGCACTAGCATTGGCATTGTCACGGGACAACAGCTCAGCCAGGACAATCGAACGGTCCAGGATTTTTTGCGCAGTGCAGATACGGCGTTGTATCGAGCTAAGGCCCAGGGCAAGGGGCAACATGCCATTTTTGATATCACGATGTATGGGGAGATGACGCAGCGACTGCAGCTAGAAACTGATCTGCGCCATGCCATTCAACAGGAACAGTTGTCGTTACATTATCAGCCTGTTGTTGATAGTTGGTCAGGCCAGATTTCAGGTTTTGAGGCGCTGTTGCGATGGTGGAATCCCCGCAGCCAATCCATGATTTCTCCGAGTGAGTTTATTCCCATTGCAGAAGAGACGGGGTTGATTTTGCCGCTAACGGAATGGGTGCTGAGAGAAGCTTGCCAACAAATGCGGGCCTGGCAGATGGCTTTTGCCTTGGGGGACGAGTTGGTGATGCATATCAATGTGCCCAGTCAGCAATTTTTACAGCCCCAATGGGTTGAGTCGCTGAAGCATTTGATGACTGAGATTAATTTATCGCCCCGTTGTCTGGGTTTAGAGATAACGGAGCGGACGTTGATGACTCACCGGGAGCTGATGCAGTTGGCCTTGGGGCAGTTAGCGGAGTTGGGAATTCAGGTGAGTATTGATGACTTTGGCACGGGCTATTCCTCTTTGTCCTATTTGCAGGAGTTCTCGATTCATACCTTGAAGATCGATCGCTCCTTTGTGCAGCCCTTGGAGAAGATCTCTGAGCAGGGGACGGTGGAGAGTGGGGGAATTGTGCGGGCGATTGTTGCTATGGCCCATACGTTGGGGTTGGATGTGGTGGCAGAGGGGGTAGAGACGGAGGTGCAGCAGCAGGTGTTGATGCAGATGGGCTGTCAACAGATGCAGGGCTATTACTTTGCTAAGCCTGCTTCGGCGGAGGAGATTGGATGCTTGTTAGCAGAGCAGCAGGGGGTTGCTCCGTCGGGTCTGGAAGAGGCGCGATCGCGTAGTGAGCTTCCTACGGAATTACTGATGGAAGAACTGCCTCAGGTGGCTTAGAGAATAGAGAGCCAAGCGATGAAGGTTCACCTGAGGTCAACAGATTTACAGCTGGCTTGACTCTGCCGCCGTGAACTTTAGCTCACGGCTAAAAACTCAAGTCCGTTAAAACAGACTGAACAGCCCACTAGCGAGGGTTGCAGCCCACTTTAGTGGGCTTTCGCTCTTAGGCTGGGAATTTATTCCTAGCCCGCTTCGCAAGTGCTTTTTCGAGCTGTCGAACTCAGATTCACAGTTCAAAGCTCAAGTCCGTTTTAGCGGACTCAATCGCTGACCAGCGAGGGGTGAGTCCACTGGGCTGAGCTTTCGTTTTGAGGCTGGGAATTCCGATGCCAAAGCTGCTGGGCCAGCGCTTTTATGAGCTACCGAATTCAGATGTGAGGGTGTCCGTAACCTTACAGTCCACCGCAAGCAGCAGGATCTTGCTGACAGCGCAGCCATTCGTCTGAAACGATGCCATCGCCGGATTCGGCCTCTTCTAGGAGCTTGCGGGCCTTGCGATAAGCTCGCTTCTTGTTCTTCTCTCCATCGGTGACGTTCACTTCCTCGCCAGTGTCCTGGTCAAAGACAATGCCAAAGCAATTTTCGCCGTAGCATTCAACCTTGACGGCATATTCTGAAGCTAATGCAGGTGTTGAGAGGCTGGCCACAGCAGTGGTGACCGTGGAAGCGATCGCGAGCAGGATGGACTGGGCTTGGGTAGCTTGCATGTTTCACAAAGGGGAATGGGATAGAGCGAGGTTGTTTGCCCTGGGGCTGCCAGCCTCGCCGACATTCCTCTCTAGGGGTCAGTCCAGAGTTTTATGCAGCTGCCTGGGAAAAAGAATTAGGTGGGGGTGCAAAAGGCCCAATGACTTGGGATAACAATTCTGCGACTCTTAGCAGTTCCATCTCCCGCCAACGCTTGCCCACAACCTGCATTCCGATGGGTAGGCCATCCGCAGTTTGTCCCAGAGGAATGACGACTACGGGATGGCCTGACAGGGCAAAGACATTGGTATAGGCACCGGAGGCCATCATGTAGGGCACCGATCGCCCATCCACTTCGATGGCGGTTCC